>RGTE01000100.1 GCA_010025475.1 Verrucomicrobiota bacterium | reverse complement strand
GGTTCAAAATGGATGTCGCTGGCTTTGGCTTGGATCGCCCGGGCGATGACGGTGTTCACATATTTGACAATCGGGGCGCTTCCGGCCTCGTTGAGATCAATTCCCTCGCTTTCGAGAGCGGCCTCCGGTGTTTTTTCCAGTTCCGTGATCAGCTCTTCGATGTTGGTTTCGGACGATCCGTAGTGGCGTTCCACCAGGGGTTGCACTTGCTCCGGCGGGGCAATGACCTGCATGACCTCCATGCCGGTGGCAAAACGCAGATCCTCGATCACCTGAGGGGAAAGGGGATCCACCAGGGCGACGGTTAAGGTTGCGCCGTCCATCGCCACCGGCAGAGCTCCGAGATTGCGTGCGGTGTGGGGCGGGATCTTGGCCAGGAGTTCGGCGCTGAAGTCCACCCCCGCCAAGTCTGCTATCAGGGGCAAGCCCAGCGTGTCGGAAATCTTCTCCAGGATCTGCGGAGTCTGCAGGATGCCGAAGTTTGCCAAGATCGTCTCGACCGGTTTGCCGGTTCGGCTCTGCTCTTCCGAAATTTCGCGTGACTGGTCGGGAGTGAGGAGATTTTGTTCCTCCAGAAAAGGAAGCAGATGCCGGGCCTCCATGACTTACCCCTTGTCTCCCATGGTGGCGGAAATGACCTCCTCCGGGGTCGTCATTCCTGAAACCACTTTGCGGATACCATCCTCCCGGAGGGTGCGCATCCCCAGATCCCGGGCCCGCTGACGGATTTTTGAGACCGGCGCGTTCTCGTTGATCAGATGCCGAATTTCATCGTCCACTGAGAAAATTTCGAAAATCCCTGCCCTTCCACGGTATCCCGTGCCGCGACAGCGGTCGCAGCCGCGTCCCTTGGAAAAACGGGCTTCTGCCAGGCTGGCGGCGTTGAGATTCAGGGCCCGCAACTCCGTTTCGGTGGGGGTGTAGGGCTCCTTGCAGTCAGGGCAGATTTTGCGGATCAGGCGCTGGGCGAGCACGGCACGGATGGAGGAGGAAACGAGGAACGGCTTGACCCCCATGTCCACGAGGCGAGTGATCGCGCTCGGGGCATCGTTGGTGTGCAGGGTGGAAAACACCAGGTGGCCGGTGAGGGAGGCATTGATGGCGATGGAGGCGGTTTCCACGTCCCGGATCTCTCCCACCATGATGATGTTGGGGGCTTGTCGCAACATCGCCCGCAAGGCCGCCGCAAAGGTCATGCCGATTTCGCTGTTCACCGCCACCTGGTTCACTCCGGGCAACTGATACTCCACCGGATCCTCCACCGTGATCAGTTTGCGATCCGGCTTGTTGATCGTGTTCAGACAGGCGTACAGGGTGGTTGACTTGCCCGAGCCCGTCGGGCCGGTGACCAGAAAGATGCCGTCCGCATAATTGATCACGCGTTCCATGATCGCCTGGTCATCCGCAAAAAAGCCCAACTCCGGCAGGCCAAGCATCAGGTTCTTTTTGTCCAGGATTCGCATGACCACCGATTCCCCGTGGATCGTCGGAACCGTGGAAACCCGGAGATCCAGGGTCGGTCCGTCCGCCGTGGCCAAAGCGATGCGGCCGTCCAAGGGCAGCCGCTTCTCGGCGATGCTGATATTCGACATGATTTTGATCCGGCTGACGATGCTCGACTGGAGCCGTTTGGGTGGATCCCGCATCTCTTGCATGTTGCCGTCGATCCGGTAACGCAGCCGTAGCCTTTTCTCCAGGGGTTCGAGATGGATGTCGCTGGCCCGTAGCCGGTGGGCTTCCAGAATCATTCCATACACCATCCGGATGATCGGGGCGTCTCCTTCCTCGGTGGCGCCCTCCCCGTCGCCTCCCGTTCCGGCTGCCTTCACCTGGAGTTCGTCCCCGCCCATATTGGCCATGAGCGTTTGCAGCGACTCATCCGTCTTTCCGAAAAACTTGGTGATCGCCTCGTCGATCTTTTCCAGCGGCACCACCACCGGCTCCAAGTCCGTCTTCAAGAGGTACCGGAGCGCATCCAGCGTTTCGAAGTCCAGCGGATCGGGGATCGCTACCCGTAAACCGGAGGGCAGGCGTTGGATCGGGAGGGCATGGTAGCGGCGGCTTTCGGGAGCCGGGATCGTTGCCAGCACATCCTCGTCGACATGCTCGATTGCGGCCACGAACTCCATGCCGCAATCTTTTGCCACGAATTCCAGAATCTGATCCCGGGTCATCAGTCCCTTTTTGACGATGCCTTCCAGTGTGGAGTGACCGTTCATCGCGGCTTCTTGGTGGCAAGCCGCCATGTCCTCCGGGGAAACGGCCCCGGAATTTTGAAGAAGCTCCAGTACATAAGCCTCGTTGGAGATCATGATCTTGGGAAAGTTCGCCCAGATCTCAGCGGGAAGCAATCAAACCGGCGGGCGAAAGCCGCCGACAGCGGCAGGGGACAGGTGAGGCGCGAAGGCGAAACCGTTGCTTGAACGTCTGGTTTTATTTCCTCCTCCCGCTTCCCGCTTTCCACCCAAAAAAGTCATCCCCCCAGCTTTTGCTTCAAGATTTCGTCAATTTGCCCCGGGTTCGCTTTGCCTTGGCTCTTTTTCATGACGAAACCTTTCAGCGCGTTGATCGCGTTCATCTTCCCGGCCTTGTAGTCCTCCACGCTTCGCGGGTTGGCGGCGATCGCCTCGTCGCACATCGCCGCCAGTGCGCCGGTGTCGGAAATTTGCTCGAGTCCCAGCTTTTTCACGATCTCGTGGGGCGAAATCGGGTGGGTCATCAGTTCGGCAAAGACCTTTTTTCCTTGGGCGCTGTTGATTTTTCCGGTGGTTACCAGATCCGCCAGCTCCGCAAAATACTCCGGCTTTACCGGGGTCGTCGCGGGATCGGGCTGGGTCGAAAGAAAGTCATTTAAAATCCAGTTGGCCACCGCCGCCTTGTGCTTGGTTGCGGCCGCCGCCTTTTCGTAATAACCGCCCAAGACCCGGTCCGCCGTCAGCACGCTCGCCTGGTAAGCGGTCACCCCGAAGTCCCGCATCAACCGCTCCTGCATTTCGGAAGGCAGCTCCGGCACCGACTTCTTCGCCGCCTCCTGCAGCCCCCGGTCGGTCCGGATCGGTAGCAGGTCCGGATCGGGGAAGTAGCGGTAGTCATGGGCCTGTTCCTTGGTCCGCATGGTGAACGTTGCCCCGGCATCGTCGTCCCACCGCCGCGTTTCCTGAACAAGGCTTCCGCCTTTTTCCACCACCGCGATCTGGCGGGCGATCTCATGGACCAAGGCCCGCCGCACGCCGCTGATCGAGTTAAGATTTTTCAGCTCCACCTTGGTGCCGAATTTCGACTCTCCTGCCGGCCGCACCGAGACGTTCACGTCGCAGCGCAACTGCCCCTTTTCCATGTCGGCATCGCTGACGCCTCCCGCCCAGAGGATCTGGCGGAGCGATCCCAAGAACGCAAACGCCTCGCCCGGCGTCCGTAAATCCGCCTCCGTCACGATCTCCATCAGCGGCGTTCCCGCCCGGTTGAAATCGATCCCGCTCCGCTCCTCGAAATGAAAGGACTTGGCCACGTCCTCCTCCAGATGGATCCGCACCAGTCGGATTTTCCTCCGGGCTTGGGCCTCCTCGGTCTCCTGCAACTCTTTCGGAAACTGGAACAGGTCCAACCCCACCGCTCCGCCGGCACAGAGGGGATCGTCGTACTGGCTGATCTGGTAATTCTTCGGCATGTCCGGATAAAAATAATTTTTTCGGTCGAACCGCGCCACCGGCGCGATCCGGCAACCCAACATGAATCCCGTGAGGATTGTCTTGCGGATCGCCTCCTCGTTCGGCACCGGCAGGCTGCCCGGCAATCCCAGGCACACCGGGCAGACATGCGTGTTGGGGGAGTCGCCGTAATGGTTGTCGCAACCGCAGAACATCTTGGTCGCGGTCCGCACCTGGCAGTGCACCTCCAGACCGATCACCGCCTCCCATTTTCCGTTCGCGCTCATGAGGGCGGCATCCTTTTCCAGAAGTCGTGTGACTGCTCATACGCGTGCGCCGCCTGCAACATCTTCTCCTCGCCAAACCGCGGCCCGATCAGTTGCAGGCCGATGGGCAGGTTCGACTTGGTAAATCCGCAGGGGAGGGAGATCCCGCACGTTCCCGCCAGGTTCACCGAGATCGTGAACACGTCCGCCAAATACATCTTCAGCGGATCCTGCGTCCGTTCGCCTAGCTTGAACGCCGGCTCTGGGCTCGTCGGCGTCAGCAGCAGGTCACAACCCTGGAACGCCTTCTCGAAAT
>RGTE01000099.1 GCA_010025475.1 Verrucomicrobiota bacterium | reverse complement strand
GTGACGACCACCCATCCCGGAGGGCATCTGGAGGGGGTGTTCCGCGAGGTGGGGCGATTGGATGAGCTGAGCGTGGCGGAGGTAGGCGGGTGGCTGGGCGTGGCCGCTTGATGGAGGCGGTGGGCGTCCCTAGAACAAGGTGGATGCAGAGCATGCAAGCTGCGGTTGGTAAGTTTGGAGGTTTACTGGTCCGTTCCTGCGAGACCTCCGGAGGAGTTTTTCTTCTGCTGGCCGACACCATACGCAGCCTCTTTCGCTACCGGATCCGCTGGGACCAACTGTTGGAGCAAATGTATTTCATCGGCATCCGGTCCCAAGTGGTGGTGCTGACCACGGGGGCATTCACCGGAGCGGTGTTCGCGGCGCAGGTCTGGTTTCAGTTCAAGCGCTTTGGGATGGAGTCGGCGATCGGGCCGACGGTTTCCATCGCGATGTGTCGGGAGCTCGGGCCGGTGCTGGCGTGTCTCCTCCTTGCCGGACGGGTGGGGGCGGCGATGGCGGCCGAGCTCAGCTCCATGAAAATCACCGAACAGGTGGACGCCTTGCGGGCCTTGGGCGTCTATCCGACGGAGTATCTGATCGTACCCCGCTTCCTGGCCCTGGTTATTTCGGCGCCGGTGCTGACGGCGCTGGCTTTGGTCACGGGGATCGGGGTGGGTTATTTCGTGGCGGTGCAGATTTTCGGGGTCGACGGGGCCTACTATTGGGACAACACGATCAAGTACACGGATCGCAAGGACGTGATGATTGCCCTGATCAAGTCGACAATCTTCGCCATCATCATCGCGGCGATTTCCTGTTACAAGGGGATGAATTGCCCTCCGGGCACGGCGGGGGTGGGCAAGACCACCACGGAGGCGGTGGTGAACGCCTCCCTGGCCCTGCTGATCAGCAACTTTTTTCTCACGGTTTTGCTGAACGCCCTGCTCTATTCCAACTAAAACGACCGTGCTCGAGCTCAAGAACATCCGCAAAAAGCTGGGGGGTCAGGAGGTCCTGCGCGGCGTCAACCTGAAGGTAGCCGCCGGCGAAAAGGTGGTCGTGATCGGGCGGAGCGGTTGCGGCAAGAGCGTGATGCTCCGCCATGTGATGGGGCTTCTCCAGCCCGATGGTGGGGAGGTTTTTTTCGAGGGGAAAAAGCTGACCGGCCTGGGCGAGGAGGCCTGGAATCCGTACCGCCGCAAGATCGGCATGTTGTTCCAGGGTGCGGCGCTCTTTGACTCGTTGTCGGTGTTTGAAAACCTGGCTTTCCCCCTGCGGGAAGAGGGTGAGAAGGATGAAAAGGTACTGCGCGACAAAGTGGCGGAGTCGCTCAAGATCGTCTCCCTCGCTGGGACGGAGCAGAAGATGCCGGCGGAGCTGAGCGGCGGGATGAAGAAGCGGGTGGCGCTCGCCCGGGCGGTGATCCGGCGGCCGGATCTGATGCTTTACGACGAGCCCACCACGGGACTGGACCCGGTGGTGGGGGACAGCATCAACCGGTTGATCCTGCACCTGGGGAAAATGTTCGGAATGGCCTCGATCGTGGTGACCCACGACATGGTCAGCGCCCGGATGGTGGGCGACCGTATCGCCTATCTGCACGACGGAAAAATTTACTTTGAAGGATCTCCGGAACAGATCGACCGCTGTGAAGATCCGCTGGTGCGGGACTTCGTGCGCGGGCATGCTTCCGGAATGGACGTAATCGGGTAAAAGGAGGAAGGGAGACATGAAAGAGAGCAACCTGGAGGTAAAGGTGGGGTTTTTCGTCCTGGCCGGCTTGGCGGCGGTGGCGATGCTGATCGTGGCTTTCGGGAAATTTGGAAACTACCTGAAAAAGACCTATCCCGTAATCGTGGAGTTCCAGGATGCGCGCGACATCCTGAAAAATTCAAAAGTTCTTTGGCGGGGGGCCCAAATTGGTGTGGTGGCCGACACGCCGACTTACCATGCCGGGGAGGATTTCGTTGAGCTGACCTTAAAAATTGACGATGGCATCGGGATTCCGACGGGCTCGAAGTTCCGGATCGATCAATACGGCATGTTGGGGGACCGTTTTGTTCGCGTGGTGCCTCCGGAAAAAGGGGATGGGACTTTCCTGACAAGCGGGGCCCGGGTCAAAGGGGAGCAGGAGGTGGGTTTAAATGCCATGTTGGCCTCGGCCGGGCCGGCGTTGGATGAAATCCGTTCCGCCGCCAGGCGGGTCGACGAGTTTGCCCGGTCAGCCACAGGGCTGGTGCAGGACGCCGAAAAGGGGAAAGGGCCCCTGTACACGATCATGAAGGACGAAAAAATGGCAGCCGACATGAAGGCGCTGGTGGCCAATTTACGCAAGCATGGGCCGCTCTTTTACAGCGATGATTCGACCCAGCCGGAGGACAAGAAGCCCAAAAAAACCGAAAAGCCCAGTGCGCCCAGCCGCGTCGTACGGTGAGCGGCCCGGCCGGAGCCATCCTGCTGGCGGCGGGGCAGGGGAAAAGGTTGGGGCATGATAAATCGATCACCGAAATTGCCGGGCAACCCGTCTTAGCCCATCCCTTGCGTCCCCTGCTGGACTGTCCCTCCATCGAGCAGGTGGTGGTGACCGTGCGCGCGGATGTGCTGGAGCCGGCCAGGAAATGGTTCCAATCCTCCGACTTTCCCCAGTCGCGGGTCCGTTTCATCGCGGGTGGCAAGGAACGACAGGATTCCGTTTGGGAAGGACTGGAGGCGCTGGGATCCTCGGTGGAGTGGGCGGTGGTGCATGATGCCGCCCGGGTTCTGACTACCCGAAGTTTGATCGAGAAAGTCATGACGGCGGCGCGGAAAAGCGGCGCCGCAGCGGCCGCATCCAAAATGTCGGACACGGTTCGAGCCACGGATGCATCCGGGAAGATCCTTCGGCTGGTTGATCGGGAGGGTCTCTGGCAGATGGAGACCCCCCAGGTGGTGAAGGCGGAAATTTTGAGGAAAGGTTTGGCCTTGGCCCGGGAGAGGAAAATTATCGTGACCGACTGCCTCGCGGCAGCGGAGTTGGCGGGGGTTTCCGGGGTGCTGGTGGAATCGGGGGAGCCCAACCTGAAGATCACGGTTCCGGCCGACTGGGCTCTTTCAGAACTTTGGCTGAAGCAGTGGCGCTGACGGGATTCGAACCCGTGTATGGTCCTTGAAAGGGACCTGTCCTAGGCCTCTAGACGACAGCGCCAGGGGACTCGAAAACCTACCGCAAAGGGAAGGTTGGCCAAGGCAAAGCTTGGGTGATTGAGTGATATATATTATTATATCATGATACAATGATATAAAACTCGACAGTTTTGGGTCTTTCTTTTAAGGTGTGGCGATGGAGGCGCGGGAACGGATTCTTCTGAAGCGGCACCAGCTCGAACAGGCGCTGGGCCAGAGGATTGTGTTGATGGACGGGGCGATGGGCACGATGGTCCAGAGGCACCAGTTGACGGAAAAGGATTTCCGCGGAGAGCGCTTTGCCTCCCATCCCAAGGACCTCAAGGGAAACAACGATATTTTGGCGATTACTCGACCGGACGTGATCGGAGGCATCCATCGGGCCTATCTCGAGGCGGGCGCCGAAATCATCGAGACCAATACCTTTAACGCCACCTCCATCTCCCAGGCGGACTACGGTTTGGAGGCCGCCGTGAAGGACATCAACCTCGCCGCCGCCCGGTTGGCTCGAAAAACCGCGGATGAGTTTTTGCAGGCGAATCCAGGGAGGTTGGCTTGGGTGGCGGGGGCGGTTGGGCCCACAAACCGCACCGCCTCCATGTCGCCTGATGTGAACCGTCCGGACTACCGGGCGGTGACTTTCCGCCAATTGGCGGAGGCGTACGGGGAGCAGGTCCGGGCCTTGATCGAAGGCGGGGTGGATGTGCTTTTGCCGGAAACCACCTTCGACACGCTCAATCTCAAGGCGGCCCTTTGGGCGATGGAGGAGATTTTTGATGAGATTGGCTATCGGCTCCCGGTGATGATTTCGGTGACGATCACGGATGCCTCCGGCCGGACGCTTTCCGGGCAGACCACGGAGGCCTTCTGGCACTCTATCCGCCACGCCCGCCCTTTCAGCGTGGGGATCAACTGTGCCCTCGGCCCCAAGGAAATGCGGCCCTACATGGCTGCCTTGTCCAAGGTGGCGGACTGTTTTGTGAGCTGCTACCCGAACGCCGGGTTGCCGAACGCTTTTGGGGGTTATGATGAGACCCCAGAGCAGATGGCGGAGGTTCTCCGGGAGTTCGGCCAAGCGGGATTTCTTAACATGGTCGGGGGATGTTGCGGCACCACCCCCGAGCACATCGCGGCGATCGGGGAAGG
>RGTE01000098.1 GCA_010025475.1 Verrucomicrobiota bacterium | reverse complement strand
AGATCCCAACGCAACCCCCCTTCCTTTTCCCTCATCCGGTTGGGAAAGCGGTGAATCTCCTCGATGGTGATCTTGGTCCCCTCGAGTTTCCCCAGAATGACCCGGCCGCTCTCGGCTCCCAGATCAACAGCAGCATGACGCGAGACCGACTTCATGGTGTCTCGACGGCTTTTACGGGGATTCGCTTCTGCATGATCGCGCGAGGAGATGCATCCGTGATCAGCCGGATCGACCGGTTCCACCCACACAAAAAGGATTTAGCCTCCAAGCCGATTTTGGAGGAGGGAATCAAAAAGAAAGTACTCCGGCTTTTTTGCATCACGGCTTTTTGCAGGGAAACAACCGCCGGGGTGCTGTTCCAGATCCCGCGCTGATTCACGGCCTCGGCACCGAGAATGGCCGCATCGAACCGCCACGCCCGGATGGCCTCCTCTGCCCTGGGGCCTACGAGCAGCGATTGCCGGGAAAGCAGATCCCCTCCCGGCACATGCAGGCTGATCCCGGTTCCGGAAAGGAACTCGACCACCGGCAGACTGTTGGTCACCACCCGTAACTTGGCGACGCGTGTTTCCGCCAAGGCCTGGGCCAGAAAATACGGGGTCGTTCCTCCATCCACGTAAATGGTGAAACCAGAAAGGAGGTAAGGCAGAACTTGCCGGGCCAGACCCTGCTTTTCCACCGGTTCTTTTTGCAAACGCTCGGAAAAAGTGGGGAAACGCCGGGAGTAATCCATCAGGGCCCCCCCGGGGGTGCGGCGAATTCGCCCGGCCTCCTGCAATTCGTTTAAATCCCGCCGGGCCGTGGCCTCGCTCACCGAAAGCTTTTGGCAAATCTCCCCCAACGGAAGGTATCTTCCGTTCTGCAACCACCCTGCGAGAACCTCCCGTCGGGCCTCTACCACCTTCTTTGAAACCCTCATCCGCAAACTCTCACATTTTTTATGATTGTTTTCAATCATATAAATGATATCCTAGCGAAGTGAATCCTGTTCCTAAACCTGCTGGGTCTGGATACGAGATGATGCAGAATCAGAAAAATGTTTGCCGGACTAGGGGAAATGCCGCGTAAGTTTGCCGTGATGAACCCCCGCTACCCTTCCATCGAACTTCTGGCCGAACGCGCCCAACAGCGCATGCCCGGCTTCGCCTATGACTACCTCGCCGGGGGCTGCATGGCCGAGGTGAACCTTCACAAAAACACCAGCGACATCCGCGCCGTCGAACTCCGCCCCGCCTATTTGCGCGACTACCGGGGCGCCTCTCTGAAGACCACCCTCTTCGGCCGCGAATACGCTTACCCGTTCGGCATCGCCCCCGTGGGTCTGCAGGCCCTGATGTGGCCGAAGTCCTGCGAGATCCTCGCCCGCACCGCCCGCACCCACAACCTTCCCTTCGTCCTGAGCACGGTCACCACCGCCAGCATCGAAACTATCGCCGAAATCACGGGGGGCGACTTCTGGTTCCAGCTCTACCATCCCGCCGAAGATGCGCTTCGCGACAAGCTTCTGCAACGCGCTGCTGATGCCGGCTGCAAGACGCTCGTGCTCCTCGCCGACACCCCCACCTTCGGCTACCGCCCCAAGGAAATCCGCAACGGCCTCTCCGTACCGCCGAAGATGAGCCTCCGGAATATTTTCCAGATGTGTACCCGGCCGGAGTGGTCGTTCTCCCAGCTCTTTGCGGGCATCCCGCAGTTTGCCACCCTCAAGCCTTACATCCCCGCCGGCCTGTCCATGAAACACCTCGGCCTTTTCATGAACAAAACTTTCAGCGGCCGGCTTACCGCCTCCCGCATTCGCGCCATCCGCGGCCAGTGGAAGGGCAACCTGGTCGTCAAGGGGATCGTCAACCCCGAGGACGCCGAACTCGCCCTCTCCCTCGGTGCCGACGGACTCATCGTCTCCAACCACGGCGGCCGCCAGCTCGACCAAGGGCAGTCGACCGTCAAATCCACCTCCGAACTCGCGAAGAAGTTCAAGGGCCGCACCAAAATCATGATGGACGGGGGCATCCGCTCCGGCTCCGACATCGCCGTTGCCCTGGCCAGCGGGGCCGACTTCACCTTTCTCGGCCGCGCCCCGATGTACGGCGTCTGCGCGATGGGCTCCAAGGGGGGCGATCAGGTGGTAGAGATCCTCCACAAACAGCTCCAACAAGTCATGGAACAGCTCGGTTGCGAGACTGTGACCGACCTGCCCCGCCACCTCGCCTGAGGCGCACTTAAAACTCAGGCCCCCCGTGCCACCGGGAAAACACCCCCTGAACGCAAGGGAATCACAGCACCCTTGGCGACAGTTAGGAGTTCCGACCGCGCTGATCGGAGGTTTCTTGTTGGGCTTTATAATCCGTGGCCCGGTCCTAAAACTTCAGGAGCCGGGGTTTCAGATCCAGGATTCTTTCAATACCAATCCGGTACTGATTCCACCGCCTGCCAAGCAAACCTCCACCAAGGCCGGTCCCCAAAGAGTCTCCGATCCATCTCGGGAATGGGACGAGAAATCGATCCAATCGCTACCCCTGAAGGAGATCAAGGCCCGGCTCACCCGGCTGTCCACCTGGCCGCCAGGCCCTGAGGCGGACCGGGTTGAGCGTTGGCTTGTGAAACGCTGGGCCGCCCTGGAACCTCGGGAAGCCTGCCAGTACGCTTATGCGGCCGTCCTCCAGGGAGCGGAAACGTCCCTTTTGGAAGAATCCGTGAGGGTTTGGGCTGAAATCTCCCCCGCCATGGCGAGCAACTGGGCAGCCTCCCTGGATTCCCCCTCGCTACGGAATTTGGCGGTTGGGATCGCCTTTCAAGTCTGGGCGGGAAGGGATGCCTCCGCAGCTGCCCAGGCAGCCTCCAAGCTTCGTTCCGCGTCTGCCCGCACCGCGGCCACGGTGGCAGTGGCGCCTCCCCAAGCCCGGAAAAATTTCTCCGCCGCCATGGATTGGGCCCGCAGCCTGCCCGGAGCCAAACGCCAGAAAACGCTTGAGGAGATTCTGGGAGAATGGACAAAACGGGATCCGGCGGCAGCCGCAAGCTGGCTGATTTCACAACCCGGAGACGTCCAATGGTCCCTCGTGGGTAAATTGGCCGCTGACTGGGTTCGCAAGGACCCCGCCACCGCTTTGGCCTGGGGGCAAGGCAACTCTCGGGGACTTGAGACAGGCTCGGAAATGGCTCCCGGTCCCGTGCAGAGGAAATTTTTCGAGGCGGCCTTGGCCAATTTAATCAGTGCGGATCCGGAAGCAGCCGCCGCCTGGCTCAACAGCCCTGCGGGCCAACCTTATTTGGAAACGAGGGCGGCTCCCTTGGCCGGACGATGGACCACTCTGGATCCTCAGGAAGCCGCCGCTTGGGCGGTCAACCTCCCCGATGCGAAAGCGCGTAATGCGGCTTTGGGAGCGGTGGCCGGAACCTGGGGACGGATTGAACCGCAGGAAGCGGGCCGATGGATTACCTCCCTCCCCCTGGGAGCCACCCGCGATAGCGCCTTGGCGGCCTACTGCAACGCCTTGGCGGCTTACGATGCCCCCGTCGCCGCCGCATGGGCCAATACGATCAGTCAAGCGGCGCCCAGGGAGGCGGCGATCACCGCCGCTTTCAAACAGTGGAGTCGGTACGACCCCGGCGCGGCCCGAATTTTCATCCTGCAAAACCCCACCCTTTCACCGGCCGCCCAGAAAAGAATTCTCCAATAACCTTCACCCTCGCCGGTTGTTCTCCTCCTACCCGGAAACAGTTCCGTGCTCCTATTCGGTCTCGATTTATCATGGCCGTCTTTTTTCGCGGCCGCGAGAAATCCGGCGATGTGCAGGATGCCCGACAATTTGCCGGGAAATCCCCGTCGCCGGCTTTTTATTTATGGTTTCTTCTCTTATCAGTTTTGTTTTTCGATTAGTCTTTAAGGCAATGCATCCTTGGCGCCCGAATCGGAAAACTATTCGATGAAGCTTCTCCGAGAAACCTGTAGCTACGGTGGATGGAAAAATGCCTTCCGCGTGCGCTGGGGATCCTGGGAGCTGGTCGCCCCTTTGGAGGTTGGTCCTCGCATCCTACGATTGGGCCCCGCAGGCGGACCCAATCTCTTTTATGAGGACCCATCCCAGATCGGAAAAACCGGCGGAGATTCCTGGAGAATCTACGGGGGACACCGGTTTTGGACCGCCCCGGAAAATGAGGACTCCTATGCGCCCGACAATGGGTCGGTCACGCTGAAAGAACTGGGATCGGATGGATTTCGCCTCACCGGATTAGCCAACCCCAAATCAGGATGGCAAAAGAGCGTTGCGCTCACTTGGCAGGAGAGTGGTTTGATTCGTCTGGAGCATACCCTCACCAA
>RGTE01000097.1 GCA_010025475.1 Verrucomicrobiota bacterium | reverse complement strand
AGAATCAGATCCACCTGGAGGCGACCGGTGGCGGCAAGGCCGGCTGCCAACCGAACAGCCTCTTCTGCGAGGCGCCGTTTCGATCCGGGCGCTGACCGGCAGACAATAGCGACTTTCTTCATCCAGATCCGAAGGAGCGGAAAGCCGCACAGCGTTCCATCAGTTCGGCGAGGAGGCCCGGGCCTCCGAGGATGGCTTGGTCCGCCGCCACACCGCCAAAGGTTTCGGCGGCGCGGGGGCAACAAAAGAGCCGAAGGCCCTGTTGCCGGAGCGGGAGGAGGCGCGGATCTTTCAGGGCGCCGCCGCCTTCATGAAACAAATAAGCGGAAACGTCCTGCTTGGCCTGCAGTTGCGAAGCAGTTTCCGCCCAAAAAGACTCGGCGGAAGGGGAACCGGCGGGAGCGGACAGGAAGTGGAGGACGTTCATGACGGACGCCTCGCGAGGCGTCCCCACCGAACATCAGATCACGCCGGCGCGCTTGAGGGTTGCGTAGGCACCCTTCTTGTCCACCGTCTTGAGGGCCCGCGCGGTGAGGCGCACGGTCACATGACGGCCGAGCTCAGGGACGTAGAGCTTCTTACGACGCAGGTTTGGACGGAATTTGCGCGGGGTGTTAGCGGTGACATGCGTACCGATACCGCCGGATTTCTTGGACTTACCGCTCCGGATGATGCGGTGACCGAGCACGGGCACAGCTCCGGTGATTTCGCAGCGGCGGCTCATTTCAGGAGCAGGGCGTTGCGCGCCCGTTTGATGGCCTGGTTGAGCTTGCGGTGCAGGCGGGCCGGCATGCCCGTGACGCGCCGAGGAAGAATCTTGCCGCGTTCGGTGATGAACTTGCGGAGAAGCTCCGTGTTGCGGAAATCGATGGCGTCCGCATTGATATCGATCCGGCGGCGGGGAGCCGACCGGTGCATCCGGCGGGGACGGCGGGGTTTTTTCGTTAGCATGGCGGGTTACTCCTTGGCTTTGGCCTTGTCCTCTTCCTCCGACTCCTCGCCCCCCTCCTCCTCGGAGGAGTCGGCGGTTTCCAGGAAGGGCTGGGCGCTTTCCCAGCGGTTGCGGCCCTTGTTTTCCTGTTCGAAGCGGGACTGGCAATCGACGGTGAAACGGGCGAAGGGGATGGCCTCGAGGCGGTTCACGGGAATGGGCTGGCCGGACATTTCACAGACTCCATAGGTGCCGGCCTCAATCCGCTTCAGAGCTTCCTCGATTTCGTAAAGAGCGTCCTGTTCCTGACTCAACAGGCTCAGGGCAAAATCCTTTTCGTAGGCATCGCTCCCGGCGTCGGCTTGGTGCATGCCGAAAGCGGATCCACCGCCGGAAGCGGGCTCCCGCAGGCTATCCTGGGCGACACCCTGCATTTGATCGAGAATGTGGTCGCGCAGTTCTGCCAGCTTGGTTTTTTGTTTTTCGAGGAAAGATGCGGAAAATTTTGGGGGTTTGGCCGGTTTGGCATTCTCATCCAAAGGGCGCAGGAAACGGGCGGGCGTTTTAATCGGGAAGGGAGGGCCGGAGGGCTTTTTGGCCACAACTGCTTTGGCCGCAGGCTTTTTCGACTTGAAGGAAGAGCGCGCCGCCGTCTTCTTCTTTCCGGCTTTGGGAGCCTTGCGGGAAGGGGCTTTTGTCTTCTTTTTGACTTTGGACTTCTTGGCCATGAAATTTCGATCCTAGCTGACAGCCAAGGGCTTGCCAACCGCAAAAGGGAGTGAGCCTAGCTGTTTTCGAGGCTTAAGTACGTGGGGTGGGAGAGGCCTTTTTCGTAGGCCTCGAGAAGATCCATGCCCTCCGTAGCCTTCATTTTGTCCGCCTTAATGGCCTCATCCACCTGAGACTTGATCATGCGGGAAAGCTGGGAAGGTTCGTATTGGACGTTGCCCAAGACGCGTCCGATGGAGAATCCGGGAATGGTCTCCTCAATGTAAAACCCGTCCGGTTCGTCCGCATCCAGATAGACATGAGCCTCATTGACGGATCCAAAGAGATTGTGCAGATCGCCCATGACGTCCTGGTAGGCGCCGAGAAGAAAGAATCCGAGAAGATAGGAATGGCCGTTGGGGTCGTGCAGGGGGAGGGTGGAGCGGGTGCCAGTGCCGTTGACGAAGGTGTCAATCTTTCCATCGGAATCGCAGGTGATGTCGACCAACTTCCCCTGATAGGCGGGCGACTCGTTTAGACGTTGAACCGGGACGATAGGGAAAAGCTGCTTCAAGGCCCAATGATCGATAAGCGACTGAAAAACGCTGAAGTTGCAGAGGTATTGCCGCCCCAACTGGTCGGCGAGAACTTTGACCTCTTCGGGAGGAGGGCGACCGTTGCTGTACATCGCGGCGATGCGGGAGATCAGGTGCCAGAAGTTGTCCTCCACCTTGGCCTTGGTGGCGAGATCGAGCAGGCCCAGATCAAACCGGGCGGCCGCCTCCTCCTTGACGGTGAGGCCGTCATGCAGGGATTCGCGACGGTTTTTGCGGTTCAGATTTACGACCAGATCGGAGAGTTGACGGACAAATTCGGGATCATCTTCCCGGGCCGGCGTGAACTCGCGAAGAGTCTTTGCGATGGTGCCGAAGACCTCCACCAGAAGAACGGAGTGGTGGGCCACGGTGGCGCGACCACTCTCACTGACCAAGGTGGGATGGGGAACCTTTTCCTGTTTACAGACCTCCGCCACAGACCGGACGACATCCCGGGCGTATTCGGCCAGCGTATAATTCATCGAACTTTCGGAATCCGACCGGGAGCCGTCATAATCAATGGCGAGTCCACCCCCGACATCGAGGTAGGCGGGCTTTAATCCCATTTTGTGAAGCTGGCAGTAGTAACGGGTGGCCTCACGGACGGCCTTGCGGAGGGCGAGGATGTTGGGGACCTGGGAACCGACATGGAAATGAAGCATCTGCAGACTGTCGGCAACGCCCTCTTTTTGAAGATATTCGATAGCCTGCAGTAGCTCTCCGGTGGAGAGGCCGAACTTGGCGCCTTCCCCGCCCGAGAGGGCCCACTTACCGACCCCGCGGGCCGCCAATCGAACCCGGATGCCGATAAGGGGTTGGACCTGCATCGCGCGGGCCGCCTCGACCGCTTTGCGAAGTTCCTCCAATTTTTCGATCACCAGAATGACCTTTTTGCCGAGCTTGCGGCCAAGCAGGGCGGTGCGGATGAATTCACCGTCTTTGTAGCCATTACAGACCAGCAGGCTTTCGGGGTCGCGATGGTGGGCGAGGGCTGCAAAGAGCTCGGGCTTACTGCCCACCTCCAATCCGTAGTGGTAGGGCTCCCCCGCATCGAGAATCTCCTCCACGACCTCCCGCATCTGGTTGACCTTGATGGGGAAAACGCCGCGGTAATCGCCCTTGTAGCGGGCCGATTTGATGGCCTCGGCGAAGGCTTCGTTAATGGCCCTTACGCGATGGCGGAGAAGATCATGAAAACGGATGAGAAGGGGGTAATTTAGGCCGCGCTCCCGAGCGCGGGCGGCCACCTTGACCAGATCAATAGCCGGACCGGCCTCGCCTTCCGGATGCACGCTGACATGGCCGTCCGGGTTGACTCCGAAATATCCGCTCCCCCAGCGATGGATTCCGTACAAACGGACGGCATCCTCGATTTTCCATTTTTCGGCAGGTTCAGACACGGACGCATTCTTACACGGAAACGGAAGGAAAAAGCAACGATTGTCGCATTTTTTGGCAACCTTGCGGGCGCGGTGGCCGACCTTAGGATGGAGGGATGGCGAGCGACGCGATCCAAGTGCAGATCCTCGGCCTGATGCCGGCCGCCAGTGGCATGGCGGTTTTTCTGGGGAACGAGACTAAGACTTTCAGCATTCATGTGGATCACGGCGTGGGCACCTCGATTGCCCTTTTGCTGAAAGGGGAGAAGCGGGAACGGCCGCTCACCCATGACCTGATTCACCTCATCCTAAAGGGATTTGGGATCAGTGTGGACAAGGTGATCATTAACGATCTCCGGAACGACACCTACTTTGCCCGGCTGACCCTTCGCCAGATTGGTCCGGGTGGAACCTCCATCACCGAGATCGATGCGCGGCCAAGCGACTGTGTGGCGGTGGCGCTGGAGACTGGGAAGCCCATCTACGTTTCCAAGGGAGTCTGGGACAAGGTGTCGGACATGACCTCTTTTCTTCATGAACTGAAAAAGAAATTTGCCTCCGGGGAGGGGGTCGAGGAAGAAGGCGATGGGGAGGAGAAGGGGGACCAGGGGGAAGGAAACGGAGGAAAAAAGGGCGGGGACAAACCGCCGCGGGAGGGCGGTGGGAAAGGGTCCAAAAAGGGTTAAATCATCAAGGGGGGAGCGAGGCGGGAAGATTTGTATCCGTCAGGGTTCGCAGAAACGCCACCAAGGCCTTTTTATCTTTAGAGCTAAGCCGAATTCCCTCCAGTGGATGCTTGGCCAAGTTCGGAT
>RGTE01000096.1 GCA_010025475.1 Verrucomicrobiota bacterium | reverse complement strand
TGATGCATCTCGTCTCACGCGTGCAAGGACGGCTCCGGCCGGGGCAGGATGCGTACCAGGTGATGAGGGCGACTTTTCCGGCGGGCACGGTCAGTGGTTCCCCGAAAGTGCGGGCTTTGCAGATTCTTGCGGCCGGTGAGCCAACCCGGCGGGGACCCTATGCCGGGGCAGCTGGCTACTTTTCTTTCAACGGCAACCTCGATTCCTGTATCTCCATCCGGACCATCCTACTCAAAGGCGGTAAGGCCCATGTGCAGGCCGGGGGAGGGCTGGTGGCAGATTCGACGCCCGAGGGCGAGTATCAGGAAAGTGTGAACAAGGCGAAGGCTGGCTTGGCCGCGGTGGCGGCGGCCCGGGCCTTGGCCTAAAAAGGAACCATGTTACTGGTCATCGATAATTACGACTCCTTTACCTACAACCTGGTTCAGTATTTCGGGGAGTTGGGAGAGGATCCGGTGGTGAAACGGAATGACGCCGTCACACCGGGGGAGGTGGAGAAGCTCAAGCCTGCCCGAATTGTAATTTCCCCCGGGCCGGGTGCGCCCGGTGAAGCCGGGATTTCCATGGAAGTCATTCGCCGGATGGGGCCGCGGACTCCGATCCTCGGGGTTTGTCTTGGCCATCAGTGTCTGGCTGAAGTGTATGGCGGAAAAGTGATCCGGGCAGAGCGATTGATGCACGGCAAGACGTCCCCGATCCGGCATCAGGGCGGAGGGGTCTTTGCCGGGTTGCCGAATCCCTTTGAAGCCACCCGTTATCACTCCCTCATCGTGGAAAAAAGTTCCGTACCTGCCTGTCTTCAAATCACCGCGGCCACGGAGGAGGGGGAGATCATGGGACTTCAGCACCGGGAGTTTCCGGTGCACGGAGTCCAGTTCCATCCCGAATCCATCCTCAGTCGAGAGGGCAAGGATTTGCTGCGGAATTTTCTTCGACTGTAAGTTTCAGCGGGCGGTTCGAAAACCGATCATTTCCAACTGGGTTTTGGCGGGAGGATCCCGACGGTTGGCATCCTGCCGGCGTGAGCGCTCAAGCGAAATCGGCTCGGGATCGGTGAAATTCCCTCCCAGCACCACCGGCCTTTGCAAGGGGCCCACAGCCCACTCGCTGATGTTACCCCCCATATCCATGTGGCCAAAGGGGCCACGGTCGTTGGGAAAGGATTCGCCGGGTGCCGCGTTCAAGAAAGTGTCGCCCGGATCCCGGCTGGAGGCCTCGTCCCGCTTGATGCCCAGGTTTGCTTGGTTGGGCTCCTGCGGGCGGCCCTTGGTTTGGTTCTCGGCTTTATCTCCGCCCAAAGCCCTGAGCCACTCCTCCATGGTGGGGAGCCGTCGTCCTTTCCATTTGGCGTAGGCCGCGGCACTGGGAAAATCGACATTAAACACCGGGGTATCCCGGGTAATCCGTTGTTCCTGATAGGTTTCATTTTTTCTGGCCCGACGGAGAATTTCCGACCAGTCACGGGGTTCCAGGCTTGATGCCGTGCTTTTCTGGGATCGGTAATCATCCGGTACCAGCCTTTGCCATTCTGGGTTCGATTGCATGGCCGCAAGGAATTTTTCGTACTCCCCGATGGTAACTTCGTGGCGGTCCAAGAAAAAAGAGGGAACCTCGATCGTCTCTCCCTCGCGGATGATTTTTCCGGCGGGAACCGGCAGTTCGGCTTCCGCCAGATGGCCAGGAACATCCAGAAAAAACTTATGAAAAAGAACCTTGGCGTAGAGGCCAAGAAAAGCCGCCGTGGCGATGGATCCGGCGACCATGGCCCAGCGCCGGATTTTGCGGGCCCGAAGGGTTTTGGCCGCCGCTTCCAGCTCCTCCTGACGGACATGGACTTCGCGGACCTCGGCGAGCTGCCGCTCAAAATCACGCGCCTGTCTGAGCAAATCAAAAGCGGAAGTGCCGGGATTTCGGAGTAACTGAAGCAAGGGAGCGGCCTTGGGCTGGTCATGGAGGGTAGGCTCCAAAAGCCCCGCCAAATGTTGGGCGTTCGCGTAGAAGGATGTTTCCAAGGATCCGGGATAGGCGGCTGGATTACGAAGCCGGGGAGTGCCTTTGGAGGAAAGAGTATAGTCGTATTCCCCGAGAAGTCTGGCAGGGATGGAGGACGATTCCATCTCCGCCAACACCGACCCAAGCGTTGTGGCGATTCTGGCACACGCCAGAAGTCCCGGTTTTTCCCCGCCTATCCGGAGATGCAAAAGGGATGGGCTCAGGACCGGTTCTTGGGCCACCACAATGCGATTTTCCCAAGGGAGCGACTCGTAAAGGGAGTAGATGGAAGGATGATTGACCCTCGCCAAGGCCCGGATCGCCTTGGGGAAAATCGGGGAGCCGGAGGGCGGTACCAGAACCTGGACCGATCTTTGGAGCTGGTGGTGCTTGGCCCAGTAAAGTCGTCCCAGGGGATGAGGTCCAGCAGGAGCCGAAATCAGGTAAGGGCCGATCTCGCGACCGGAGAGGTTTTCCATGAACTCGGCTAACCTCAAAGGGAGTTGGTCATCCGGGGCAAGCAAGGGAATCGGATATCCGGCCGGGAGGGAGCCGGACAAGTCATACCGACCAAACACGGCGAATGACACCTCGGAAAACCTTTCCGCCAAAAGAAGAATTTCGTCCGATCGGTCGTCCGCCTCCCAGAGAATATCGGATAGGAGAACCGCTGCGGTCGGAGGAGAGGCCAAGTAGGATTCCAAGGTTTCCCAGGTTTCCACCTCACGAATTTTGGCGGTGGGAAAGAAATCATGGATCAAGGCCGAAAAATTTGCCCGGGCCTCCGCATCCTCTTGGGCCAGTAAAATCGTGGGCACGGCCGATTGTGGTCAACTCGTGACCAACGCGAAAGTGGGGATTTCGGAGAAGACGGCTACGAAGAGGCGAGGGAGAAACGGTGGATGGCGTAGGCGGCCCCAAAGCCGTTGTCGATGTTCACCACCGTGATCCCCGGGGCACAGGAGTTGAGCATGCCCAGAAAAGCGGTGAGGCCTTGCAGGTGGGCGCCGTATCCCACGGAGGTGGGTACGGCCACGAGAGGTTGTTTCACCAAGCCGCCAAGGACGCTGGGCAAAGCCGCCTCCATGCCGGCGACGACGATGAGGGCATCCTGCCGGCGCAACTCATCCAAGCGGCGCAGTGTCCGGTGAAGTCCGGCCACCCCAATGTCATAAAAACGAGCGGGCCGGTGTCCCAGGAACTCCAGCGTGACCAAGGCTTCCTCAGCCACCGGGTGATCCGAGGTCCCCGCGGCACAAACCCCTACCCGGAGAGAGCGGGTGGGCCGGAGGCGGCTTTGCGCGGGGATCCTGAAGGTGCGTGCGTGGGGGTGGTAGCTGCCTTTGCCCAGCTTTTGCCTGAGTTGTTGCCCCTTGCTTTTGTCTACTCGGGTGACCAACACGGGCTGTTTTGCGGAGAGAAGTCGGCGGGCGATGGCGACAATTTGAGGGGTGGTTTTTCCGGCTCCGTAAATGATTTCCGGTGCCCCCAAACGGTGGTGGCGTTGCAGATCAACCTCGGCAAACGCCTTGGGGAGAACCGTGCGGGGGTGGCGGCGGGGCGCCATGGGGATTCAGGCCAAGGCGGCCAGCAATCGCGGCAGGAGGTCGGAGATCGGCAGGCGTTCCTGCTTCATGGAATCCCGATGACGGAGGGTGACGGTGTCCTTTTTCCCGGCGCTTGTTTTTCAGCAGGGGGAAAATGCCCGCCTTGATCGGGGCCATCCTGGGATGGAAGCGGAGGACGACGCGGGTCTCCTGGTTGCCTTTTTCATCGGACACCTCTTCCTCGGTGTAAGCCTCGCAAATGAGGGCCAGCACGGTCCGGTCCACCCCTGCGCTGGGCTCCACCACATGAGGAATGAATTTTTCCCGCGTCTCCTCATCGAAGTATTCCAACGGTTTGCCGCTGGCCTCCTGGTGTTGTTTGAGATCGTAATCGGTCCGATAGGCGATCCCTTCCAGTTCCTCCGTCCCAAAGGGAAACTCATACAGAAGATCATAAGTTCCCTGGGAATAGAAGGCCCGGTCTTTTTCGGGCACGTCATAGATCTGGATCTTTGAGCGAGGGATGCCAATCGACTCGTACCAGGTCAATCGGTCGGTCAGCCATTTTTCCAGCCAAGCCTTGCCTTCCGTGGGACGCACGAAAAATTCGACCTCCATCTGTTCGAATTCGCGGGAGCGGAAGGTGAAGTTTCGCGGGTTGATTTCGTTCCGGAACGCCTTGCCAATCTGGGCGATGCCGAAGGGCAATTTTTTCCGGGAAACCTCGAGGACGTTTTTGAATTGCACAAACATGGCTTGGGCGGTTTCCGGACGGAGATAGGTCAGGTTCCGGTCGTCTTCGACGGGTCCGACGTAGGTTTTGAACATGAGGTTGAACTGGCGAGGCTCGGTTAGCTCGCCTCCGCAGTTCTGGACCATCTTACTGGGTTTTTGCGGGCAGGGGGTGGAGCTGATCTGATCCGCCCGAAAGCGACCCTTGCAGGTTTTGCAGTCGATCATGGGATCGCTGAACGTGGCCTCGTGGCCGCTGGCCTTCCAGACGGC
>RGTE01000095.1 GCA_010025475.1 Verrucomicrobiota bacterium | reverse complement strand
TGCGATCATGGAAGGCGCTCGCTCGGTGCTGGCTTTGCGGGCGGCGTTTCCGTGGGACGATGTCGGATCATGGACCGCGCTCCCCGCCCACCTGCCCACCGACAAACACGGCAACACCTTCCGCGGCCCCGTGCTTTCCATGGAAAGCCGGAACTCCCTCGCCCTCGCCGAGGGAGGCCGTCCCGTGGCCCTGCTGGGGACCGAGAACCTCGTGGTGGTGGACACCAAGGATGCGTTGCTCGTTTGTTCCAAGGACAAAGTGCAGCAGGTTAAATTTTTGATGGGACTACTGCCCGCAACGGTTCTGTAAGCTGGTCGTTTACGGTTAGGTTTACCTTTACGAAGTTTTTATGAAGACGATTTCGTAAACGTAATCGTAAACATAAACGAAAAACCCGAATCTTTTGCCCAAACACCTTGAAGCTTCCCGTCCCCCTCCTCCGCCCTTCCGACCCCTTCCCTGATCCTTCAGCAGCCAACCGGGACGGTTTGGTGGCGATTACCACGGATCTAACGGCGGAACGGCTCCTGGAGGCCTACCCCAAGGGTATCTTTCCCTGGACCGAGAATCCGGTCACTTGGTGGTCGCCGGACCCGAGGGGTGTCCTACCGCTGGATCAGTTGCATGTGCCCCGCAGGCTGGAACGGACGATCCGCAGCGGGAAGTTCCGGTGCACGATCAACCAAGCCTTTAGGGAAGTCATCCGCGGGTGTGCCGAACCCGCCCCGGGGCGGGAACAGAGCTGGATCGGACCGACTTTTATCCAGGCCTACACGGAACTTCACAACCGCGGCCAAGCCGTTTCCTACGAGGCCTGGCAGGGAGACCAACTGGCGGGAGGCCTCTACGGGGTAAGGATCGGAAAGTTCTTTGCCGGGGAGTCGATGTTCACGCGGACCCGCGATGCCTCCTCCGCCGCCCTGGTCTTTGCAGCCCGAGCCTTACGCGAAGAAGAATGCCGGTTGTTTGATCTGCAGATGGTGACGCCCCATACGGCGAGGTTTGGGGCGGTGGAGATTTCGAGGCTGGAGTATCTTCGGCTCCTTCGGGAAGCGGTTCGTGAACGTGATACGTGAAGGTGAACGGAAGTTTGTAAATGCAAAGTTCAGTAAGGGCGATGGTCTCCGATCGCCCGATCGGCCGGTAAAGGCTTGAAGCTTGGATGAATGAATCGTCTGATCCGGAAGATCGGCCCTACTGAGTTTCCGCCCTCCAGCTTTCCGGCATTCGGAAAAGCAAAGGACTGACGAGAAGAACGATCAGCGGCTTGAACCACACATCCGTGGCCAGATAGATGGGTTTCCCCATCCCGTCACACATGAGTCCGATGCAGGCCGCCGCCAGAACCCATCCTTTCCAGCTTCCGCCTCCTCCTTCCCTCCAGGTACTGATGGCCGCATAGGCCAGCAGCGGTGAAATCAGCACATAGCCGTTCGTCTCCACCCGGGGGTTGAAGATCGTAAACACCAGCGCGGTGGTCACCCACAAGGCCCAAGCAGCGGGAGCCACCCCGTGGCGACGGAAAGACTGCCAGACCCAAGCCAAAGCCCCCAAAGAGGCCAAGGCGCGGGTTCCCTTCTCCAAGGCGGGCGGGACCAGAATGCCCCACTTCCCCAGGGCCCCGAAGAGGTCGCTCACCCGAAGATTTTCCGGGGTGTAGGATGCCGTCAACTTGTGCAAAAACTCCGCCCATTGACCCCAAGCATAAGAGGGATTCGGGTGGAGAAATCCGACCAAAGCCAAGACCGGTAAACCCAGCAAAAGCGGAATCCTCAACGCCGGCATCACGGCGCAGGCCAACAACCAGGGAGCCAAGGCGACCGGTTTAAGAACCAAAGACAGGCTGAGGAGGAAGGCCGCCTGATTCCATTTTCGATCCCGTAGGGCCACCGCCGCCAGAACCAGACAGGCGGACAAAGGAAGATTCGTTTGGCCATTGTGGAGGGAGGCCAGAGAGGCGGGCACAGCCAGGAGAACAACCCAAAGCAAGGTAGGGTCCGATGTCCCCATCCAACCCTGCTGACGGCTTAAATTTCCCGCCAATCTCCACAATCCCAACCCAAAAAGGCCGAATCCGAACGCCCGCCACAGAATTTCCCCCAGAATTTCCGGCCGCAGGAAATAAATCGGACTGAAGAGAACTGCAAACGTCGGGACATATAAAAAACCGTGCGTGCCACCTGGATACATGGATTGGGAAATCCACCAATGGGAGGCCGCAAAGCGGTAATTCGGCACCACCCCCGTCCGGGTGGGGTTGAAGAGCAGATAAAGCGACATACCGAGGAAAACGATGGCCAGAATCGACCAAGCAAGAATATTCCAGCGGCGGGTCATGATTCGATTACGTTTACGTTTGTGTTTATGTTTATGTTTATGTTTACGTTTGGGAAATCAGGAAATCGGCAGCTCGGTAGGGACGGTTATCCTTAGCCTTCCATGTTCAAGATCAAGTGTTGAAGCGAACGTATGGACGAATGTGGGTATTCTTCCCTACCGAAGATTCCGTCTCCAAGGTCGAAATTGCTGTGGACAAAAGAATACCCCCGAGTGGCCAATCACTGCCACTCGGGGGTTTCGTAAACTGTCTAGACTCTAAATTTCTTTAGAAGCTGTAGACCACTTCCGCACCGGCGTAGTGGGCCGGACCGGAACTGGTGGAATCGACGGTGCCGGAGCCACCAACTTCATCAACTCCATAAACCGAGTTGACACCCCAATCCAGGCGGTATTCCGCGCGGATCAGAAGGTTGTCGATCACGTTGAACCCGGCAGTGATGGTGTATTCCCAGAGATCCATCCCTTTGGTTCCCTGATTGGTTAAGCCCGTCCCGTCGGAGAGGTTATACCCCTGCACATTTCCAATCTTGTCGAAATTGTTGCCGTGGAAATATTCCCCGCGGCTGGCCAGATAGAACCAGTCGTTGAACTGGTACTTGGCATAGGCAGCTGCACCGCACCAAGTGGTGTTGAAGCCACTGCTATTGCCAGCATTGGATGTTCCCAAGACGCTGTCAAAGGCAAGCAAGAGCTTGTCGTTGGCGAATTTCGGCGACCAGTTCCCCCAGGAATTGTAAATGAAGGTATACGCGCTGCCCGTACTGTTATTATTCCCGGCGATAAAGACGGTGTTGGAGGGAGGAGAGACCGCCGTGTCATTTTCCGAGTTGGAACTGTACTGGAAGTTGTTACTCCAGTTTGCATTTCCTCCTGGGGCGGTCACATTCAAGGAGGCCAAGAGGGCGCAACCATCGCCCCAGCCACCGGTGTTCGTGTTGTTATCCGTGTTGGAACCGTTGACCACGCCCAGCTTACCATCGAGGTACTCGTCGAATTTGTAGGAGGACAGCACGCCGGTATAGAAAAGCGGAAATTGTTGCCAAAGAAGTCCGTAGGTGATGTTCATGTTGGCAGGGCGCTCGACGACCTCGTATCCGAGGATGGAAACGAACTTGCCCACCTTGAAATCCCAACCATTGCCCACGGGGGCACGGATGGCGACATAGGCTTGCTCCAGAAAGAGCTGGTTGGAGTTCTGGTCGTTATTGAGCCCGTCGGTCCCGGTGGAACGATTGGAAAGATAGACGGCGTCCTCACCGATCATCACGTCGGCACGGAAACCGGCTTGCGCTTTGTTCTCCGAGGTCAGCGCCTTTTCCAAGGCAAGTTTCACCGCGTAGAGGTTGAAATCGCCCTTTCCGGCAGTGTCACTGCCAAATCGACCAGCCACCGTGGACGTTCCCGCCGAAGCGCCAGTGAAGTTGTAGCTGTAACCGGCATCAACGTATCCGCTGAGCTTGATACCCTTCTGGGCAGTCTCCACGAAGTTGTTTTGAACCACTTTCTTGGTGTCCTTGGCGGAAGCTTCCGGACCGCTGTCCGCGAGGGACAGGGAGGCCAAGGCCGCGAGCGCACCGAGGATCGCTGTGAACTTTTTCATTCTGTTTTTGTCTCCTGTGTTGTTTGGGTTGTCTTGGAGCCAGGCCATGTTTTATTGCCAAAACCCGCCTCCAAGACTTTTGGTTATACCTTCCAATAGCAAAAGCCGTCAAGCTCTCACCAAAACCCCTTCCCATAACCAATTTAGAGAAAAGGGTCGGTTATTTATAAAGCACAGCCTATGCCAGATTGATGAATTTTGGATTATTTTTATAAGGTATTGAATAACAGGAATTAAGCTTAATTTAAGGCTTCGTATGGTTAGGAAATCGATTGGTCGATGGCTGAAATCAGCCAATTGTCGTTAAGAACCCGTCCGAAAAATCCCAGGGTCGAGGCTTTTTAGGCTGGTTAGGGACGAATACCCTTATTCGTCCATGCAGTGAATTAAAAGACCAGGTAACGGATTTTCTGGATGGACGGCTTAGGAATTGGCCCCCTAAGACCTACCCCCGCCCATCCGTTCCAGTCGCTCCGCGATGGATTCACTCACCGCTTCCGCTTGGGAATTGCCGTCCCTACCGAAGTTTTGGTTTGGAAGCTTGAAGTTGATTCCGAAACAAAAAGAAAACCCCCGAGTGGCCAATCACTGCCACTCGGGGGTTTC
>RGTE01000094.1 GCA_010025475.1 Verrucomicrobiota bacterium | reverse complement strand
AATGTTTCTTTCCCCGACGCACGGAATGATCCCGATGTTCTTGATGGAAAACCGCAGATCCGTGCCCGGCCCGGTGATGTGCACCCGGTCGGTCCGCCGCATCCGTTGGACCAGAGGCTTCGCGGCGTGGGCCAGCTTGCGGTAATCCAAGGTGCAAACCCGGAAGAAAAGATCCTCAAACGCCTCGGTGCTCATTCCTGCCGCCTGGGCCATCGCGGGCGTCGGCCAACGCAGGACCACCCAGCGGGTATGGTTGATCCGCCGATCGGAGATCGGGCGGAGGATCTTTCCGGCTAGCTTCTGCTTTTCCGCGGGCACATCGCTGGACTCAAACGCGTTCTGGGAACCCCGCAATGCGATGTAGGCCTGCATCTCTTTCATCTTTCGCAGCTCGTGGCGCAGGCTGAAGCGCAGGGCTTTTTCCGTCACCCCCTTCCCCAGCTCCCGGGAAACCTTGCCCGCGTGCAGATGGACAAATGGATCCGCCCCCCTGGCGCGGACCGAGCGAATCAGCTCGACCACGAACTCCTCCGGAATTTCGGAAGCATCGATCCAAACCCGGTCTCCCCGTTTCAGGGCGGTGGAATAGCCGGTCAGCAGGTCAGCCAACTTCCGGTAACGGGGTTCTTTCACCGCCCTCTTTCCCCGCCAAAAGGCCTGCGGTAGTTTAAATAGTGATGTCTCTTCATCCTCTTAAGATTCGTCCAGTCGCCCTCTTTGGCAAGCTGGCCGCGGTTCTCTTTCTACTTCCCTTGTCCCTGCCGGCCCAGACCAACACCCCTGGATGCTTGACCGGAAAGGCAACCATTCAACTCAAGAACTCCTCGTACCGTTCCGATTTGGGCGGGATGGACCTGATTCTTGCCCCGACCAATTTGATTCCGGAGATCCGCCGCCTGCGGATGGAGACATGGCGGACGGACGGCCTCGCCGTTACCCGCAGCGCGGACGGGGAGGAAAATCCGGTGGGTGTCCGCATCGATTTTGCCGACGGGTACAAGAATCTCGACCTTCCGGCCCTGGGCCAGGCTGCCGCCAACGCCGCCGCGGCCCGGACCAAGACCTCCACCAATGGGGAGTTTCTCTTTTCGAACGTGCCCCCAGGCAAGCAGGCCCTCTACGCCCAATACAAAAGCCGCTATGCCGTGGCTTACTGGTTGCTGGAAGTGGATATCTCCAAAGACCGGACTAACCGAATCGATCTTTCCGAAACCAACGCGGCGGAAGTTTTTAACCGGTTCGAAAAAAAGTCCCGCTAACCCCCTGCCGCCTGCCACAAGCGCCAGTAGGCGCCTTTTCGGGCGAGCAGCTCCTCCCCCCTTCCCTCTTCGACCAATCTTCCTTTTTCCAGCACCAGGATCCGGTCGGCCCGATGGGCCGCATGCAGCCGGTGGGTGACCAGAAGCGTGGTGGGCCGACTCATCAGTTTGCCCAACACATCCAGCAACTCCTTTTCCGTCGAGGCGTCCAACGCACTCGTCGGTTCGTCCAGCAGGAGGATCGGTGCGTCCCGCAAAAAAGCCCGGGCGATGCCGATCCGTTGCCGCTGGCCTCCGCTCAGCATCACCCCCCGTTCCCCCACCTGCGTGTCGTAGCCTTGCGGCAGTTGCCGGATAAAACCATCCGCCTGCGCCTCCTGCGCCGCGAGCTGGATTTCACGGAACGAGGCATTCGGACGGCCATACGCGATGTTCTCCCGCACGCTGCCGTTCAGAAGCACGGTTTCCTGCAACACCAGCGCCTGCCGGGAACGAAGTTCTTTTTTGGACAGCTGCCGTAGGTCGATGCCGTGAAACCGGATCGAACCTTCCGTCGGGTCATAGAATCTCGGCAAAAGAGAGAGCAGGGTGGTTTTGCCTGCCCCCGTGCCACCGACGATCGCCACCGATTCACCGGGGGCAACCGTGAACTCAAGGCCGTGCAAAACCTCGTCCCCACGCGGGTACCGGAAACCCACCCCGCGGAATTCCACCGATCCCGGGCCCGGCGGCAACTTCTGCGGCTGACCGGGATCGGGCACCTCATCCGGAGTGTCCAATACCTCGAACACCCGTTGCGCCGCCCCCGCAGCCCCCTCCATCGACCAGGCAGTGTAACTCAACTGCTCCAGCGGCGAATACAACATCCCCAAATAGGCCAAAAACACGAGCAGGTCGCCCAAGGTCATTTTTCCGGCCGCCACCTCCCCGGCTCCGGCCCACAGCAGGGCCGCCGTGCCCGCCGCCAACAGGGTTCCGACCACCAGGGTGCTGGCTACGTTGGTCATCGAAAGCCGCAGGTTGGCCTCGAGCGACTCCCTTGCCTCCCGGCGGAAGAGATCCACCTCGTGGGCCTCCCGGCCAAAGGCATGCACCACCCGGATGCTGGAAAGCCCCTCATTCGCCCGCGCCAGCACATCACTCTCCTGTGCCTGCAAAGCGGCGGTCTCCCGCCGGATTCGACCGGCAAATCGGGCAATCGCCAGCATGAGAAACGGCACCACCGCCAAGGACAAGAACGCCAGCTTCGGGCTCATCCGGAACATCACCGCAAAAGTCCCCACCAGCGTCAGGGCCGAGCCGAGAATCGTGGCGAATCCGCGGTTGAAGTAGGTCTGGATCGCCTGGGCGTCATAGGCCACCCGAAAACTGGAATCTGTGCTTCGGCGCGTGTCATGGAATCGGAGCGGTAATGACTGAAGGTAGGCATACAGTTCGGTCCGCACCCGCAGCAGTGCCTTCAGGCCGATTTCGATCAGCGCATAGGTTTGGACCAGGTTCACCGCCCCCCAAAGAAGATGAATCCCGATCAAAGCCCCGCTCGTCCAGGCGAGGGCTGCGGCAAAGGACCAGGTTCCGGGAAGAAACGGCAACGCGATATTGCCTTGGACCGAGGTCAAAACTCCGTCGACCACGAATTTCAGCGGCCAAGGTTTGAGAAGATTCAGGAAAGTGGCCAGACCAAGGAGAAGAAACGCCCCCAGGATCCTGCCCGCAAATGGGCGGTAGTACCCGAGAATCCGGAACACGACGTTCATGGTTGGGGATTCCGGCCGGAGACCGGCAAGAGCTGCGCCCGCCGGGCCGCCACCCGGACCAGATCCGCCACGCGGCGCCGGAGTTGCCAGCCCGTCCATAACCAACCCACGCCCGCCAAGGCCAGGATCCCGAGGAAGAAAGGAAGGGCCGCGGGATAAGCCAGCCAGACCAGCACGTCCGCCGTGACGGCCGTGATCCCGAACAACACGCTGAACGTGCTGGGCATCATGCCTTGATGGATCCGGGTCAGCCGGCGGCCGTGGGGATAAATCTCCGTCAAGGTGCGGAGGCGGATGTGCCACCAGCGGTTGGCGAAAATCTGGATATCGTACGGATTCCATCCGGTATCGAGGGAATATTTCCATCCCTCCTCCTCCATGCTTTTGATCACCTCCTCCAGAAGCTGGTTGCGATCCCTTCCCTGTTCGCTCCAAAAAGAAAGCATCCGGGATTGGGTCAGCGGAATCTTGGGCCCGGCATCCTTTTCCGGAACCAAGGCCACGGAATCGGGCGTTCGCTTCCCCTTGAGCCAGGTGAAATAGCGGGCCCAGTCCCGGACCAGCGGTTGGGTTAAGGCAAGATAGAACACCGTCAGCCGCGCCAAAATCGTGTCATGCTTCGGCTCCACCCTCGCCGTCACCATGAACGACAGCGCCGGGATCATCGTCGCAGCCAGCATGAGCAAAGGCAGGATTCGTAGCGGCTCGATCTGGATGGAAACGAGGAAGATAAAAAGGGTCACCGCGTTCCACTCCAGCCCACTGACCAGCTGGGCCCACGGGGAGACCGGCTTGGGATAAAGGCACTGGAAGAGCCCGGTGCCGAAGACCCCGTGGTAAATGATCGGCCGATGAAAAACCCGCTCGAACCGGGGGAGGCCGTAGATCACCCCTTTCCAACGTGCCGATCCCTGGGGATCAAAGTACTGCATGTGCTTGAACCGGAGCATGGCCTCCGCTTCACCGTAGCCCCGCTGCTGCCGGAAATAAGCCTGCATGGTGAATCGCCGGTGGTGCCACACCATCGCGCTGGGACTGAAGCCGATCCGGTGCCCCGCCTGCATTAACCTCCAGCAAAGGTCGACATCGTCCCCCGCGGTGCGGAAATCGGGATCAAACCCGCCCACCTCATCCAAGGCCCACTTCCAATAGGCCATGTTGCAGCCGGGGATATGCTCCGCTTCCGTGTCGCTCAGCAGCACGTGGGTCGGAGCTCCCGCACTCGCCGCCACCGCCGCCGGCACCGGACCGCGGGCCGGCGGATTCAGATTCGGCCCGCCCACCGCCACATACCGGCTGTGAAGCAGGCTCGAAACAAGGAAATAGAGCCAGTCCGGATCCGGCATGCAGTCCGAATCGGTGTAGGCAATCACCTCTCCCGTGGCGGCTTGGGATCCGACATTCCTTGCCACGGAAAGCCCGCGGTTGGGCTGCAGGATATTTTTGACTGCGGGAAATTCCGCCACGATCGACTGGGTTTCATCCTTGGAACCGTCATCGACCAGGATCACCTCGTAGTCGGGATAATTCAGCTTCTGCAATGCATCCAGACAGCCGCGCAGGGTGGCCGCGCCGTTGTAGCTGCAGACCACCACGGAAACCTT
>RGTE01000093.1 GCA_010025475.1 Verrucomicrobiota bacterium | reverse complement strand
TCTGCCGCGCCACCCACCAGCCGATCCGCCTTGGCTCATCCATCCGCAAGAATTGTGGGAGCCGAAGTCGGCCGACCCCGTAATTCCAGAGGGCCGCACCAGGGCGGGTTTTGATTTTTTCTGGGGGTATCCCAAGGCGTAAGTAGCGATAGCGGGGAAATCCCCCGTAAACAGTGCCGAGATAGCCGAGTTTTTCCAGGGCTCCACTCACTAGGCCAAGAAACCAGTCCCTTTCCCAAACCAAATCGACCTTCCATGGCCGGGTCGATATGGGATTCATTTCCGGGAATCTCCGCTTTTCGTGGCTTTGGCCAACGAGACCAAATCCTCGATGACAGTCGGACCGGCACCGGGACGGTAGGTGGTTTCGTAGCGGCGGCGATTGGCCTGGCCGCAGGCTTCCCATTCTGTCTTTTGCTGTAGCGCCCCCACCAGCGCCCGGGCCAGCCCCTTGACATCGGTGGGGTCATAAAGCCAATTGGGCCCGGGCCCAAGAACTTCCCTGTTGGCCCGCCAATCCGATGACACCACAGGAAGTCCCCACATCATGGCTTCCGCCAGAACCAGCCCAAAGGACTCATACGGCGCCACCGAGGGAAAAACAAAAAGGGAGGCGCGTTGGTAAAAAGTTGCCAGGTTTGCCGGCGCCTGCGGACCCGCGAAGTGCACCCGGTGAAATACATCGGCTTTCTTTGCGAATTTCGCAAATTTCTCGAAGGACCAGGGTGGGATGGGTTCCCCCACCAAGTCCAGGTGGACATGTTCGGGAAGTTGTGCCATTGCCTCAACCAAGGAGGGGGTCCCCTTTTCATCCCCCAGATGGCCCACGTAGAGGAGCAGGTTGGGATCCCTTGGGCGCGCGACAGTCCCGGGATGATTGTCGGGAATCTGATGCGGCCGGATTCGGATATCACGAATTCCACAAACCTCGGGATCAGTTCGGTTCGCCGCCGCCATGATGAACGCGACATCGGCGGTCCCAAGGAGACGGGCGACCCTCTTCCCCAGGGCGGAAGGCCGCCGCCGGAGACGGTCAGCTAAACCGGCAGCGTGAAATTGGACGGCCAGGCAACGGGTGACCTGCCGGGCCCAGGGCACCAGAAACAGGTCGCGAAGGAGCGGGACTGTTTGTGGGCCTCCCACCGGGAAAAGGAGCACGTCGAGAGGCAGGGGTCGGGCGACCACCCTCAGCCGTTGCCGAACCCGGAAAAGTTCAAGAATTTTTCCAAATGAGGCCCGGCGCACATTTCCAGCCGCCGGTGTAAACCGAAAAGGGCAAAAGACCGCCTCCACCTCGGAGTGGCGTTGCAGCTCCTGCCAGAGGGATGCGATGGCGATGTTTTGGCCTCCCCAGGGAGGAGGAAGTTGTCCGGCGATTCCGATGCGGGGCTTCCCAGAGCTCATGACCGAGGAGGATTCTCGCATTAAAAACCCTTTCTGCCCATCGTAAGGTCATGTCGCGAATTCTTTTGACCGGGGGCTCCGGCTTCATTGGCACCAACCTGCTCGATATTTGGGCCCAAGAGGGTTTTTCCTTTCTGAATTTGGACCGCTCGGAACCCCTTCGAGCCTCCCACCGAAGGTTTTGGCATCAGGCAGACTTGCTGGAGCGCGATTCATGGATCCAGGCCGCCAGGGCTTTCAACCCCACCGCGGTGATTCATATGGCCGCCAGAACCGATATGGATGAGGCAACAACACCGGAAACCGGTTACCGGGTAAACATTGACGGCACCCGCATCCTCCTTGAAGCGGCGGGGACCTTTCCTTCAGTCCGCCGCTTCATTTTGGTCAGCAGCCAGTTTGTCTGTGGCCCAGGTTATTTGCCCTGCCACGATGAAGACTTTGCGCCCGCCACGGTTTACGGACGGAGCAAGGTCATGGCGGAGCAAGTCCTGCGGGAAAGCGGTTTGAAGTGTCCTTGGGTCATCGCACGTCCGACAAATGTTTGGGGCCCTTGGCATCCCCGGTATCCCCGGGAATTTTGGAGGGTTCTGCAAAAAGGCTGGTATGTTCATCCGGCAGGACCACCCGTTCGAAGGGCCTACGTGTACGTGGAAAATCTTCTTCAGCAGATGAGGGCCGCCTTGGAAAAGCCGGCGGCCGAAGTGGCCGGCCAGGTCTTTTATCTCAGCGAGCCTGTGGAGGATATTGCACGCTGGGTAGACGAGTTTTCCCTGGCTCTGCGGGGAAGTCCCGCCAAAAGAATTCCGCGATCGGTGCTTCTCGGGATGGGCTGGCTGGGAGACCAGTTTGAAAAATTCACCGGCCGTTCCTTTTATATCAGCTCTTCACGGGCCCGCAGCATGACCACCGATTACCCCGTTCCTCTGGAAAAAAGCCTAAAGACTCTCGGTGCCGGTTCGGTGTCATTGCAGGAGGGCGTCCGCCGGACCGTGGTCTGGCTCCGCCAGAACCTACCCAGGGATTTCCCGGATCTTCCGAAATAAGCCATCCGCTCAATTATGGCCACAATTTTAGTCAGGTTTTACCTGTTTTGGCACGGCCGGATGAAATGTCCGGGGGCCGGGCTTTTGTTGCGTCTTTTTCGCGGAGTTTTACCAGGTTTGCGCAACTACCCTCTCATTTTCCCGGGTACCGGAACCGCGCGGCTTGATTTCCGGGATCAGGCGTCCTTCAGCCTTTTGAATTACAAGGCAGGGGATTGGGGCAATCACCGGTTTCTTTTTGAGACCATGGCCACCCGCCTTCGTCCGGGAGAGGTTTTGTGGGATGTGGGGGCAAACGTCGGCTTGGTCTCCCTGCACTTTTCCCAGGCGGCCTTCGGTTTGAAAAAAATCCACGCCTTTGAGCCTTCGTCCGGACCTAGAAAATCCCTGCAGGCGCTTTTGGGTTCCCATCCCCATGTGTGCGTTCATAATTTCGGGTTAAGTTCCTCGGCATGGCAGGGTCGGATGAAATCACGGCAGGGGGACTCTTCCTATAGCACGGTGGTTCCAGCCGAAGACGCCCAAGGCGGCGAGTCCATTCGTCTTGAGCAGGGAGATGCTTTGGTGGCTTCCGGGATGGAGCCCCCCCATGTGATCAAAGTCGATGTGGAGGGCCATGAGCCCAAGGTTTTTGCGGGATTGAAAGAAACTATCCGCATCTACCAACCTATCATTGTTTTCGAGCACATTTTCCTGTCGGACGATCAGATCCGCGAGTTAACCCCTCCGGGATATCGCTTGAGTTTCCTCCATGAGGACGGCTTCTGGTCCCTTGATATCAAAACGCGGCAACAGGGCCACGAGGCCTTGGCGGAACCAGCCGGTATTTGATCCTATTTTTGCCACCACCGGCCGGGCCAGGTGGTTCGCAGGTGGCGTGCCACTTTCTGGGTGCGGTGATTGGCTTCCGCCCCAAACAGGGAATACGTCAAATCGGTGCGATGGTGGCAACCCCCTATCCACCGGCGGATCCGGTGCTCCACGACCCATGCCCAGGACAGCACACGCATCCAACGCGGGGCTGTCTGATTCAGGCGACTTCTTTCTTCTTGGGCTACCGGACTAAGCCCAAGGTTTTCTTTCCCCTCCATGAAACTGGCACAAACGAAGCCCAGCCTTCGGGGTCGGCGGCCTGATTCAAGGATTCTGACAAACCATTCGGCGTCAGCCGCCGCCCGATAGGCGGGATTAAAAAAGAAGCGCTGATCAATCAGGTTCCTTCGAAAAAAAGTGGCCGCTGTAAAAGCCGCCAGGTGACAGGTCCAGGTGTGTCGCAACTTGGGGGGGAGAATCTTTCTCTGACACAAGGCCTGCCCAACTTCTCCTACTACCACCACATCCCCAACCCAAATATCATCTTGAGGATGGGTGGCTGCAATCGCTTGGACGCGGCGCAGAGTTCCGGCTTCGTACTGCTCATCGCAATTCAGGTAGGCACAAAGATTGCCCTTCGCTTTTTCTAGTCCTCGATTGATGGCATCGTACATGCCTTTGTCCGGTTGGGAGACCATGATTCTGCGGTAACCTGGTCGATCCGGCCAACGTTTGGCCATCGTTTCCGCAAATTCCTGGAACCCTTGGGTCCCCCCGTCCTGCACAAAGTGTTCCACCTGAACCCCCTCCTGGTCGGCAATGGAGGCAATGCATCCGGCCAACTTCTCCAGCTGGCCAAAACTGGGCGTTACAATCGTAAAGTCCACACTCAGACCCTACGTTCCCCGGGCTTCCCCTTCAAATCTTCACAGGGTGCGACAGGCAATGCCAACAACAGGACCGGATCCGATTTCTTTCGTCCAGCCAAGCCCTCGGAGCAGCCTAGAATTTTCCTTCGGCATTGTTCTTGCTTCTTGAGATAGGAAAAGGATTCTTCGGTTGTGAGCGCCACAGGTGTTTTTTTTAGAGAGCTAAAAACTGGCTGGCTCCCCTTGGCTCTTCTCGCCTCGGTATGGCTTGCCTCCGTCTTTTTCGCCGAGATCTTTCAGGAGCTAACCCTTGCGCCCCTTCTTTCCCTCCTAAGCTTTTTTGTCTTAGCAACCCGCCGCCCTCCCGGCTCTATCTTGTTATGGATTTTTCCCTTTGTGGCTTTGAGCTATTTATTAATCAGCCCCTTCTCCAAGTTTGTCTGGATCCGCTCCATCACCCTGGCCTTGGGCGGGTTGATTACCGCTTACGCTTCCCATCTGCGAACCCGCGCTGAAAC
>RGTE01000092.1 GCA_010025475.1 Verrucomicrobiota bacterium | reverse complement strand
AGCTATCTCCACAATTTCATCAAAATCTTTTATCCTAGGATTGTTTTTGGTATCAATGCTAAAAGCATAAGTCTTAATATAACTCGTGGCAAGCTCAATTCGCGGCATATCCCAATCACCATCGGGTGTCGTAAAATCCAATACATTAGCACCACCAACGGCATTGTCCCATGTCCTTACATTTTTGTATGGAAATGTGTCAGGTAAATGAATATAATCATGACGCCAATGGTCTTCCATAACATGTCCTCTCATCTGATCATTTTGATTATCAAACCCATTAAATGCAAGTTTTACTCTTTTGGCAATTGGGGGTATTTGTTCATACATGACATTGGCCTTCATCAAAGCTGTTTCCATCTTTGAATGTATCCACAAAATGGGATGGTGCTCCTGCTCTTATTGCAGGCATTCATCCCGTTAACGTCATCCACCACACCATTGCCGTCGTCATCAATTCGGTTCCCCGGAATTTCCCGAGGGTTGCGCCACATGTTGGCGGCCAAATCCTCATGCGAATACCGAATGCCGGTGTCAATCACCGCCACCAGCACCGAGCCCGCGTTGGAACGCACATCCCAAGCCTCAGGGGCGTCGATATCCACGTCGTTGGACTGGTGCAAGCCCCAGAGGGAATTATCCAGGAAGCGGGGGTCGTTCGGCGTCAGGTTGGCTTGGACAATAAAATCGGGCTCCGCGACCAGCACGGAGGTGGTCCCGGCAGCAACCTCCAGAGCCTTGGGAAGGGCCTGGGCGGACGCAGAGCTGAGATGCAAACGGTAAAGAGGGACATCGGGCGTCACCCGTTCCATGGCAAGGGCATCCGCACCAAAGCTGGTTACCAAGGCGAGCGGATCCTCGCCTTCCGCAAGGGTGACGAGGATATGGTCGGCCACCATTTCTTCCCGGGAAACCAGCTGCCCGGTGGCCGGATTGACAATCTCCTCCGTCCGGATGAATGGGTATTTAAAGTTTGTATCAAGGATGCGGATCCGGGTGACTTGGTCATCTCCGGGTCCGGGGACTTCAACCGCCTCCTTAAGTTTTGCCCCCGGAAACCTCTTGAGCTCATCGGCAGAGGGCCGATCCATGGGCGAAGGGGTGGTGGGGGTCGATCGGTTGACCTCCTGGGTCAGTTGGCTCTGGCTTTCCGCGGCCGGGACGCCGATCTTTTCTTCCTCCGGCATGGCCGCAGGGGCCTTTGCGGTGGGCGGGGTCGAAGGTTTGAGGGTGCCTCCGGGTAGCGAAGAGTAAATAAAACCGGCGGAGAAAAATGCCCCTGCCAGGATGGCGGTAATGACCAGGGAGCCGAGCCGCCCCGAGGCCGCCCCATGGCTCACTTTGCCGGAAGTTCCGTTTTTGCTGTCTGAATTGCGCTTGTTCATGGAACCACCAGTAGGACGAAGTTCGTCTCACCGCAAAAGGCTTTTTTAAATATGTGATAAAGTGTTGATGCTGGGGACGATCGGTCGATTTTAGGGATGAGCGGCTGTTAAAAATCTCTCCGCGGATTTGCAGTGCGGAAAAAGCGGTTGATTTAGGGTCTGGGAGGGACGGACCTTTTGGTCAACTGGTGCTCAAACAGGCGGGTATGGCGGACAAGGGTGGAGTAAAAGGTGGAGGCGGCGATGTAGAAGCCGGGGAAACCGTCGAGAAATCCCAGACGCAGAAAATAGGCCCGGAAGAAGCGCCAGAAGGCGCGGAAGGCAGTCTCCGCCGGATACCAGCGGGCCCCTTTCTTGAGGCGGGATTCGAGATAAAGATCGGAGAAGTAGTTGATTTTGGAGACGTAGCTGGAGATGGAGGGATTCGAGTAGTGCAGGATGTCGCCGTTCAGCGTGCCGACCCGGCCCTCCACCTGAAGACGGTCATGGGGATCGATGCCGCCCCATTTCGCCTTACCGGCTTTCCAGAGGCGCGTCTGCCAGTCGGGATACCAGTCGCCATGCCGGACCCAGTGCCCAAGAAACAAAGAGCAGCGGGCCATCCGGAAGGCATCGGGCGCGTTAACCTGAACCGAGAGCATGAAGCGGGTGATCGATTGACGGAGCTTGGAGGAAATCTCCTCATCAGAGTCCAGCCCGAGGATCCACGGCTGGGTGGCCTTGGCGGCAGCGGAGTTCTTTTGGGCGATGTGCTCCTTCCAGGGCTCGCGGAAGACCTTGGCGCCGAGCTTTTCGGCAATTTTGTCGGTGCCATCGGTGACATCGTCATTCACCACCACGATCTGTTCGGCCGTCCAGCCCCGGACGCTTTCCAGCGCCCGCCCGATCCGGCCGCCCATGGTATGGGGTTTGAGATGAAGATGAAGATTAAGATGAAGGGAAATTTGGGATTGCGGATTTGGAATTTCGGAAACGCCTGTCCGCACCAACGTTCGGACAGGGAGGGATTGGGCTCCCTTCAAACCTGCCCCAGCCCCATCCGAGTTACGCCTCCGGCAGACTGTATTCCCTGTCCTCACTAACGTTCGGACAGGGAGGGATTCGAACCCTCGGTTGGCTTTCACCAACACACGCTTTCCAGGCGTGCCCGATAGACCGCTCCGGCACCTGTCCTGAGAGCCGAAATCATAAGACGACCTTCCCATATTTGCGAGGTGAATCCCCTCGGTGGGGTGGCCTCGATGAGGCCGCCTTGCTCTAGGTTTCCAACCCAAAAAGATCAGCGCGGCGGCGTAGGGACACGCCGCCCTACCCAACCCTCACCCCTTCCAAACAAACTCGACACTTTTATCGATGCGGGGATCGAGGCTGTGGTGGACGGGGCAGCCGAGGCCGGCACCTTCGAGGAGTTTTCGTTGTGGATGGCCGGCGGGAAGAGGCACGGTGACCTTGGACCTCAATCCCACAATCCTCCGCGGTGAATCTGCGCTCATTTCTTTCACGGTTTCCACCGTCATCCCTTCCAGCCTGATCCCGTGCCGCTTTGCCACGATGCCCATGATCGTGGCCATACAGGCGGCCAGAGCCGTGGCCACGAGATCGGTAGGCGAAAAACTTTCACCCTTCCCTTCGTTGTCGACCGGGGCGTCCGTGGCCAACTTGGTGCCGGACGGGCCGTGAACCGCCTCGCAATGAAGCTGGCCCTCGTAGCGGACGGAGATCTTTACCGCCAAGGGAAAATCAGCTGTGGCTGCCGCCCGGCGACCGGGCCCAGGCAGCCGCATTCCCCAGAAGGAACATGATTCCCGAACCGGCGGCCGCACCGAGCAATACTTTCAAGAGTTCCAGGCTCATCGAACGACGCTGGGCTTGAAACGCCTGTTCGGTTCCGACCTTCAGACGAGCCTTCTGGACATCGGTCTGCTCCACCAGTTTGTTCAGGAACTCCGTGTCCTTCAGGGTGGTCCGATTTTGCTGGTTGAAATTTTGCACCACACTGGCGAGGTCGTTGGAATTCAGGGCTTTGACGCGGTCGACGGTGGTTTCGAGCTGCCGAAGCTGAGCCTGGCTCTGCAGGGCAATCTGCTGTTCCGCCACATTGATCAGCCGGTTCCCGGTGATTAGCGCCGCCGCAATCACCAGGAGAAAGCCTCCGGCATAGACAAAGGGAACAAAGGAGAGAAGCCGCAGGATGGTTCTTTCCAAAGGCAAGGAAACGGTCCGCGGAAAGGCAAAGAGAACGCCCAAGGCCAACAAGGGAACGGGAATCCGGTCGACCAAGCCCGAGGAGAAGCGGAAGGCCTGCAGGGCTCCACCGAAGGGGTTGGCCAGGAGTTGGAACAAAAGATCAATGCCGGCAAAGATCAGAAGACCATAGCCGACCACGGAGACAATACGGGGAGCGGAAGAGGATTTCATGGGGGCGAGGCTGAGGGAGAAAGCGGGAATGTCCAGAGCGCAAGACGTTGCGGTGACGATAAATGGTGAATAGGTGACAAGCTGGATCTTTGAGCCAGGTAGTTTGGATTGGTCGTTAACGTGAACGTTTACGTTTACGAAAAATGCAAATACCTGAATTTCAGGTTTTGGTAGGGACGCCTGGCTCAGGCGTCCGCATCCATCATTTTCAGATCCAGGACGATCCTTTCGGACGAGTCATCGACTCGTCCCTACCGGATCCTACATCCTCAAGCCCCCATCCAGACCAATAAAAAACCCCGCCTTTTGAGGGGCGGGGTTTTTTGACCGCAACGTTTCTTAGACGTCGTAGTACATGAAGAACTCATGCGGATGGGGACGCAGACGCAGGGCGTCGTAGTCCTTAATCCGCATCTCGAGAATGGTCTCAACCATGTCCTTCGTGAACACGTCCCCCTTGAGCAGGAAGTCGTGGTCCTTCTCAAGGGCCTGGGCCGCTCCGAGGAGTGAGTCCGGGGCGCTGGGCACCTTGGCCAATTCCTGGGCGGGCAGCTCATACAGGTTTTTGTCGAGCGGATCGCCGGGGTGGATCTTGTTCTGAATCCCGTCGAGTCCGGCCATGAGTTGGGCCGCGCAGGCCAGATACGGGTTCGCCGCCGGGTCGGGCGTGCGGAACTCGATCCGGACCGCCTTCGGGTTGGACGAGTAGGTGGGGATGCGGATGGCCGCAGAGCGGTTCCGCGCGCTGTAGGCGAAGTTCACCGGAGCCTCGAACCCGGGGACGAGCCGCTTGAAGCTGTTCGTCGTGGGGTTGGTGATCGCGGTGAGCGCCCGGGCGTGCTTGATGATTCCCCCGATGTAGTAAAGGGCGAGCTC
>RGTE01000091.1 GCA_010025475.1 Verrucomicrobiota bacterium | reverse complement strand
CGTCCCCTTGGTGACAGGACGATCAAGACGAAACGCGCGGATTAGATCCTCGAATGGGTTTTGATTGTTGCGCGGTTCGGCGCGGGCGCCCACGCCCGCCTGGGAAACGGCATATCCGTGGGGAGGGCCGCCGGTTTTGGTGTTGATCAGGGTAGGCATCGGTCGGAGCAAGGCTTCCCCGGTTTCCGGCGGTGGTTCGCCCTGTTCGGAGCGCCGTCGGGACACATACAGCTCGTAATCCGCCTCCGACATTGAAGAAAGATTCAACTTTTGGGCGATGCGACCCCGGGCCAATAGATCTCGCTGACCCTTGGTGGTTTCGCCGTGATTTTCGAGCGTGATCTCGTCCGTCAATTCGTTGGGAGTGGGGAGTGGTTCGGGCTCTTGGCGAAGGGGGATATCCTTGGGATCCTCAAAAAGGGCAGCCGCGCGGGAGGAGATGTCTTGCTTGCGTCCGCGTTCTCCAGCGATCAGGCCCCGCTGCAGGTCAGTGCTTTCCTTGCTGGCCCAGGTATTGGACGTTTGTCGGGCCTGCAAGGGGGTGCGGCGGTAGTTGTCGAAATCAAACGGGCTGTAGGGTGTCTCCAGAGGCTGCGACTCCTGGGCGATGGATTGCAAAGCAAAGCCGGCGATGAGCGCAAATGGGGCGAGACGCATGGTTTTTTTATGACGTCCCGTGAGACTCCCGCCAACGGTTCCCGAAAGGCCAGTCGGATAAGTTGGGAATAAAAGAGGCTTGAGGAGCGGACCGGCTTTCCGATGATGACAGGATGTATTCGATCATTGGCGGGGACGGCAAAACCTATGGCCCGGTACCTCCCACGGAAGTGGAGCGCTGGATCCGGGAGGGGCGGGCTGATGCCAAGACCAAGGTGAAACGGGAAGGGGAGCAGGAGTGGAGGGAACTAGGTACGTTGGATGAATTTTTTCCCAAAACCGCCGCTTCCCCCCCCACCCTTGGGCGGCCGGCGGGTCCACGGCATTACGCCATCCAGGGCGATCTGGGGGTTCGGGCCAGTCTCTCCGCCGCCTGGCAGGCCTACCGTAAGGACTCATGGCGGATCACCGGTGTGGTGGTGCTGACTTTCCTTGCCCAGTTCCTGATGAACAACATTCCGGTAGCCGGACTGATCCTGGCCTTCCTTCTCAACGGTCCCATTCTGGGGGGGCTTTATTATTTTTGTCGCCAGTCGCTGCACGGTTCTGCCGCCGGGGCCGGGGATGTGACGAGCACCGTCAGGGAAAGATTCCTGCCCTGTTTTCTTGCCACCACCGTTTCCAACCTGCTCGCGTTTGGGCCGTTCCTACTCGGACTGATTCCAGCGGTGGCTCTGGCGGCCGGAGCGGAGGGCATGGACTGGTCGAAACTGGTGCAGCGCCCCGGTTTGGCCGCCGCGATGGCCCTGCCGGTTTTGGGTGGATTCCTCGCCATGTTGTATTTGCTGCTGCTGTGGTCTTTGGCCGTGCCTCTGGCGGCGTGCAGCTCGATGGATTTCTGGGAGGCGCTGAAGACCAGCTGGCACGGAGTGAGGGCCAATCTGCTCCGCTATTTCATTCTTTTGATCCTGCTCGCGTTTCTCAACCTGCTCGGAGTTCTTTGTCTGGTGATCGGACTCTTTGTCACCATTCCTCTCACCCTGTTGGCCACGATGGCCGCCTATGACCATATCTTCCGTCCCGGAACCCCCAATTCTCGCTGACACCGAGAAGGCCCGGAACTGTCTCGGCCTGAACGCCACCGTCCTTCCGGGCCTCGGAACTTTTCGCCACGGAGCACGGCTCCGCGGACTACTGGAGATGGCGGCGGCCTTGGGTGGAACCGTTTGGTTCTGCCAAACCCTGTTCGTGATTGCCGGCGAGGTCACCGAGGGGGTGAAGATTCTTCCGGTGGTGGGTCACCATGCGGGGACGCTTTGCTTGAGCGCCATGGTGGTGATCGGTGGTTGGATTTCGGGGGTGAGGTATGGGCGGACAGCGTTGAAGGGCTAACCGGCGCGGGGATGGGTTTTTCGTTTCCGTTTACGGGATATCGAATCGAGGGGTCTATAGGGCGGAAGAAGGTTTGAAGGGGCCACGGGCCGCCCTCCATGAGCCGGAAGCATGCAGATAGGGTTTTTCGACCTTTTCCACCCGCAACGTGAACCCGTTTCCGTTGGCGAAGGGGTCGACGCGACCGGAAACGGCCACCACGGGGTGTTGGGCCGTTACGGCGCCCCAACGGCGGTAGGTATCGGCAAAAAGTTCTGTTTCCACCATGCCGGTCCGGTCGGCGAGGGTGAGAAACTTCATCAGTCGGCCGTCCGCTTGCCGGTGGGATCGCTCGGCCACGATCAGGCCGCAGGTGCGCACCCATCGGTTCGGATGCTTTTCCAGTTCCCTCAGGGGTACGTATCGGCTCCAATCGATGTCCGGATACAAGTCGAGCGGGTGGCCGGATGCGGTGAAGCCCAGCAGTTCCATTTCGTCCTTTAGTTTTTGGATCCGACCCGGCTCCTCGAGTTGCCCAGGCAGGTCTTTGTCATTGGGGAAAAGGATCGGCAACTCTTTGCCCGGCTTTCCATGGGAAGCCCCGTGGCGGCGCCAGTTCCAAAACAGCCGCGTTCTTGAGGGTTGAAACACGTCCAACGCCCCCGCGCGGAGCAGGGATGCCATCGCCTCCGCATCCGGGCGGACCCGATCCAGAAAGTCGATCAGGGAATCGAATGTCCGGACGCTGCGTTCCCGCAGGATTCGTCTTGGCAGGGCATCGCCCACGTCCCGGATCACGGCCAACGGCATCCGGATGCCTTCGGATTCCGGAAGAAATACATGGGAATCGGAACGGGAGACGTCTGGCGGGAGGATCCCGATTCCCAGCCGCCGGCACTCCAGCGTGTAGGCCAACCGTGAATAGAAACCTTTTCCGTGGGTGAGAACGGCGGCAAGGAATTCTTTCGGATGATAGCGCTTGAGGACCGCGGCTTGGTAGGCCTCGACGCCGTAGGCGGTGGAGTGGGCCCGGCAGAAGGCGTACCCCTGGAAGCCGAGAAGCAGATTCCAAACCCTTTCGATGTCTTCCATCGGCCGGCCCTTTTCGCGGGCGGCACGGCTGAATTCATGTCCCAACCTTTCCACGGTGGCCATGTCTTGTTTGATCAGACTGCGCCGGAGCACGTCGGCCCGGCCGGCATCGAGGCCGGCGAACGCCTCGCAGATCTGGAGCACGTGCTCCTCATAGGCGATCAACCCAAAGGTGGAGCGGAGGATCGGTTCTAGTGAGGAATGCAAACAGGCAACGGGAGCCAACCCCTGGTAGCGGCGGGCGAACTCCTCTTTTTTTAGCTCGTTGGCGGCACCGGGTCGGATCACGGAGACGATGGCGATGAGGCAGTCGATGTCGCGCGTCCGGCACATCCGGTTCAGGGTGGTCATGGCCGGGCTTTCCACATGGTGAACACCGCGGGCACCTCCAGAGCCGATCATCTTCCAGACTTCCGGATCCTCCCACGGAGCCAACCGCTCCAGATCCAGCGCGGAAGAAGGTAAGGGCGGCTGGGCTAGCGGGCTGGGAGTGAGGGGTTCGGCCGAGACGCCGAACCGGGCGTGGAGACCGCGGCTGCGGAGGGACGTGCAGGCATCCCGCAGAACGGAAAGACCGGCCTGGCCGAGAATGTCCATTTTCACCAACCCGAGGTTCTCGACCGCGTGCATGTCGAGATGGGTTGCCGGCCAACCGGAGGCGGAAGGAAAGACGGGGGTGAGATCGGTGATCGGCGGGCCGGAGAGTACCACCCCGCAAGGGTGCATTTTGGGGTAGCGGGGGAAGCCGTCGAGCCGGCCGGCCAGCTCCATGGCGAAGGCGTAGGGATTTTCCCTGATCGGAAGTTCGGCGCATTCGCGGCTTTCCGCCAAGGCGGCGGAGAGGTCCCGGGCGCGGACGCGCGGGACGTGTTCGGTGAAACGGCGGATCTGGAACTCCGAAACGCCCAGGCTCTTGGCGATTTCGGCGAGGGCGGAGCGCGCCTGGTAGGTGGAAAAGCCGCCGACCACGGCACAGTGGTCCGAGCCGTGCCGGTGAAAGAGGATCCCGATGACCTCTTCGCGGCGGTCATGGGGAAAGTCGATATCGATGTCCGGCAGTTTGTGCATGGCCATGCGGTCGCGGTTGAGGAAACGGCGGAAGTAGAGGTCGAAACGGACGGGGCAGACGCCGGAGATACCAAGGCAGTAGCAGACGAGGGAGTCGGCGGCGGAGCCGCGGGTGATCCAGTCGATTCCGCGGTGGCGGCATTCCTGGAGCAGGTCCCAGACAAGGAGGAAATAATCAGCGTAACCCACCTCGGCGATAATTCGCAGCTCCTCGGCCAGTTGGCGGAGGACCCGGCGATGCAGGGAGGGCTTGGCGCCGTAACGGCGGCGGGCTCCGTCGACGATGAGACGGCGGAGGAAGGCGGCGGGAGCGGAGTTGTCGGGCGGGGAGAAGCGGGGGAAGCGGAGGCCGCCGAGATCGAAGGAGAAGGAGCACTGCTCGGCGAGGCGGAGGGTCTCGCGGAGCGGGCCGGGATCGCCCCCGCAGCGGCGGAGGGCTTCGGCGGGGGAGGGAAAGGAAAAGTCTCCCCGGCGTTTGCGGGGATCTTCCTGGCCGGTCCGGGTAAGGGTGCGGATGGACTGGATGATCTCGTAGGCGGCACGGTCCCGGGAGTGGAGATAGCGGATCTCGGGGAGGAAGAGG
>RGTE01000010.1 GCA_010025475.1 Verrucomicrobiota bacterium | reverse complement strand
TTCCGCTTGGAACCACCCAGCACGACCAGATCCGCCCCCAACGTGGCCGCCAGCTCCGTGATCATATCCGAGGCCTGATTGGAGACGCAGTAGATCGGAGTCAGTAGGATTTTCTCTGCGACCGCCGCCTGCCGGATTTCGGCGAAAACCCGCTGGGCCTCCGCGTCATTTTCCAGCTTCCCGCTAACCTCGGTGGCCACCTGCACTTCCCGGACAAAAAGAAAATACAATCTGGCACCCCGCAGCTTTGCCTCGTCCAAGGCAAACCGGGCCGCCGCGGTCATCCCGCGCGCCGCGACAAGAATTCGGCCGCTCTCCTCCGCGGCCTCCTCGGCGGAGGCCGGCTCTTCCCGCAATCTTGCGGATGGCTCGCTCCCTGGCACCACCAGGGCCTCGGCAAGGCGCTTGGTTTTCGTCCGGTAAGTTTCGCGGATGAACAAACCTACCCCGCAGACCAGAACCACAAAAATGAGGGCGTGCATTTTGGTCGCGGCGATCGTGACCCAAATCGCGGCCATCAGCAGGGCGGTCGCCATCATCAGGAACTTCGGACCAAGGGATAAAGGCAGCCCCTTCGCAGTGGATGTGGACCAAAGATTCAGGGTAATCGCCCCCACGACCCCGATCGCATAGAGGGATGCCAATGCCTCCAGACCGGGAGCAAGATCCAGGATCAGGATGGGCAGGCCCGTGGCCGCAATCAGTGGGACCCAGGGAACTCCGTAGGAGTTAAGCTGCTTAAAAACCGGAGGCAGATCCCCGTTTTGCGCGAGGCTGTAAAGCAGGGCCACCATCGCGACGACGGCCGTGTTCACCGCGGAGAGAAGCAAAAGCCCGACGGTCCATCCCATGACCACGCCAAAAGCCGGATGCACGTAGTATTCCGCCATCCGGCGCAGGAAGGCTTCCGGATGCAAAAAGCTCCCCGCCGGCATGCCCGCCGCCAAAATCCCCAGGGCCAGGGTCACCAGACAGACCTCCAACATCACCAGACCGATCGCCTTGCGGGCCGCACGATGAATCGACGGTTGTTCGGGGGTGGAGCCGGGATCGAGCTTCATCACGCCCGTGGTGTTGGCGATCGCCTCGACGCCCGATAAGGCCAGCACCATACCCGCAAAAAGCTCCCATCCCCGCAGAAAACCAACCTCGGGCCAATGCCACTGTAACTCCGGCTGCTTGGCGATGCCAAAAGTCACCAGCGCCAGCACACAGATCACCGTGGGCGCCGCCAAATACACGGCCAAGGCCGAGGAAAACCTGGGACCAAAATAGTTCAGAGCTCCGATCCCAAAGACGGCCAAAATGGCCCAACGGGTGGAGTCACCCGTTTCAAAATAATTGAAAGCCTCGTAGCAGCTGAGGGACGCCGTCACGATATAGTCGGCCAGCAACAGCAAGGCGCCGATGACAGCCAAGCGGGGACTATGAAGATGCGCCGAGTGATACACGCCGCCCCCGTGAGGAAAGAGCCGGCAGACGTTGATGTAGTTCCAGCCCACCAGAAATGTCAACGCAACGATCCCGACCAAATAAACGGGCGCCGCATACCCGGCCAACAGGACCGCCAGGCCGATGACGTAGGCCTTGCTGGTGCCCCAGTCCCCGTAGAGCAGGGCCGCCGCCCGGAGCCAGCCGACGTTGCGGGGCCGGCTCCCCTGGATGACCATCTCGCTCATTTCGCCTGGAGAAACTCCTTCACAATCGGCGCCGTCATGCCCGAACGCACCATCGGGGTGATCAGGTAGATACCCCGGAAATGCTGCGCCACTTCCCGCGCCAGTTCCGCCGCCACTTCGCGGCCGTACTCCGCCTGGGCCGGCCCTTCCGGCAACGAGCGGATCTTTGCCCGGACCTCGTCCGGAATGGAAATTCCCGGCACCTCATGATGGAGAAACTCCGCGTTCCGGGCGCTGATCACCGGCATCACCCCCACCAGCACGGGAATGCCTAGGGGGGTGAGCGCCTCCTTGATCTTCCGGATCATGGACTTTTCGTACACGGGCTGGGTCATCGCGAAGTGCGCGCCCCGCTCGATTTTTCGCTCCAGCTTCTTCACCTGCGCGTCGAAGTTTTTGGAATTCGGATTAAAGGCCACGCCGATCACGAACTCCGCACCCTTCCCCACATCCCGACCGGCCGAGTTGCGCCCCTCGTTGATTTGCCGGATCAGGTCGATCAACCCCAGACTGTTCACATCGTAGACCGAGGTCGCCCCGGGATGGTCGCCGAACTTGGAGGGATCCCCCGTCAGCGCCAACACATGGCGATGCCCCAAGGCGGCCAACCCCATCAGCTCGCTCTGCAGTCCGATCAGGTTTTTATCCCGGCAGGCCAGATGGACCACGCTGGTCACCCCGAACCTCTCACGGATCAGCGTGGCCGCCGCGGTGTTGGCGACGCGCAGGATGGCGAGGGAATTGTCCGCCAATGTCAGGGCCGTTGCCCCGGCTTTCACCAATTCCTCCGCAGCTTTCAAAAACGGCCCCATGTCCAGGTTCCGAGGGCTGTCCAACTCCACAATGGCCACCCGCTCCCGCTTCAACCGGTCCAGAATCGATTCCTCCCGTCTCCGCTCCTTCCCTCCGTCCGGAATGGAAACCCGGATCACCTCCCGCTTCGGCTCGATGGCCGTGCGGGGCTCTTTCGCGGGGACAAGACCCTCGACTTTTTTCTTCAGCGCCCGGATATGGTCAGGGCCGACTCCCGATCCCCCGCCCAGCAGGCTGGTGCCCAGGGCCGGCAACTCCGCCATTCTTTCCGCAAAATATTCCGGATAGTTGGAATACAGATAGCGTCCCTCCGCATATTCCGGCTGGCCGGCATCCGGATAGGCCGCCAACAAATTCCCGCCCCCGCTGGACAGCCGTCGGATCAAGGTGGGGCAGGCGCTCGGACCAAAGGCTGGCGCAACTCCCACCACGTCCGCCCCGGCCTTCCGCAGACGCTGGGCGGTCTCCTCCCAGGTTTTTCCTTCCGGCAACGTTCCCTCCCGGCCCGAGGCCAACATCGCGATCACCGGCAGATGATGAAGTTCCCGCACGGCTCCGATCGCCAACTCCAACTCATCGGGATCGGAAAAGGACTGCAATAGAACGGCCTCCACCCCGCCATCGATCAACGCGCCGGCATGCTTGCGAAAAACCGCCTCCACCTCCTTGGTCCCCACACTATTCCGCTCCGCCGCCGTCCATCCGCTCGGCCCCACACATCCTGCCACCCGGGCCTTGTGTTCCTTCGCCTCGCCCAAGGCCAGCTTCGCCGCTTTCCAGTTGATCTCGTTGGCCTTGTCCTCCAACCCATGTTTTTTGAGCGCCGGCAAGTTGGCCCCAAAACTGTTGGTGGCGATCAGCTCCGCCCCGGCTTCGAGATAAGCCCGATGGGCTTCCCGGATCAGATCCGCTTCGATCAAGCAGAGCCCCTCAAAGCTTCGTCCCAGAGGGGTTCCCTTGGCGTAAAGGTAGGCCGCCACATCCCCGTCCCCAACCACCACCTGGGTGGACATTTGCTCCAAAAGCGTTGCCATATCTTATTCTCCCACCCACAATCTTCCTCGTGAAGCAAAAGGCTGTCATGGAAAAGCGGGAAAAATCACCCAACTCATTGGACTTCAACATTGAACAACTGATCGAAACCGCGGGAATCACCCAGAATCGGCAGATTTTCAAGGAGATGGTCTCGATCTGTTTGGAGATGGGTTCTGATGGAACCGACCTGGGAGACCTGAAACAGTTCAAGCGGGTCATGCGGGAAATCCGCGACGCCAACCGTCTGTTTGCCCCCTTCAAAGGCATTAAAAAAATCTCCGTTTTCGGCTCGGCCCGCACTTCCCCCAACGCCTCCGCTTGGAAAGCCGCCAATCTGTTTGGAAAACTCATGCAGGAAGCCGGGTACATGGTCATCACCGGCGGGGGTGACGGGATCATGGGAGCCGCCCAGGCCGGCGCCGGTCGCGAACACGGCTTCGCCCTGAACATCGAGTTGCCTTTCGAGCAACAGCCCAATGAGACGATCCGGGGAGACTCCAAGCTTTTCACCTTCAAATATTTCTTCACCCGCAAGCTGAACTTCGTGAAGCACTCCGATGCCATCGCCCTTTTCCCCGGAGGATTTGGCACCATGGATGAAGCCTTCGAAACCTTCACCCTCATGCAAACCGGCAAGTCCAACATCATCCCCCTGATCATGGTGGACGCGCCCCGGGGAAATTTTTGGCGCACCTTCGAAAAATATCTCCGCGAACACCTGCTGGGCGACGGCCTGATCTCCGAGGAGGACTTCACCCTCTTCAAAATCACCGACGACCCGCAGTTTGCCCGCCGGGAAGTGGTCAATTTTTACTACAACTTTCACTCCTACCGCTACGTCGGCGAGGTGATGGTCATCCGCCTCCAGCGACAAATCCCGCCCGGAGCCCTGGTTCGCCTCAACGAGGACTTTGTCGATATCCTCAAGCCGGATTCCATCATCACCACTTGCAGTCCTTACCCCGAGGAAGTGAATGAGCCCGATCTCGCCTCCCTCGCCCGCCTCTGCGTCCCCTTCAACCGCAGGAACCTCGGTCGCCTCCGCGCCCTGCTCGACCGACTCAACCAGTTTTAAGCCGCCATCGCCTGCGCCCGGCGGGTCTGCCACCTCGGCTTCGGCAACTCCATCTCGCGCACCGCCAGCTTCACCCGGTCCGACCCCAACAAAGCCCGCAACTTGCCTATCGCGGAAAGATTCGGTCGAAGCCGCATCTGGGATCCGGCCTCAAGAAGAACTTTTTTCCCTTCCGCTTCCACCTCCAGCCGGATCGGCACTTCCCCGGTCTGGGCAGCCACCACTTCCTTGACCCTGGCCATCGTCTCCCCCGCCAGTTGCTCCCGGGTCGGCACCAGATGGATATGCGTCACCCATTTCGCCACCGCACTGTCCAGGGTCACACACTCCGAAGTCCGCAACCGCACCCGCTCCTCCGCATCGGTGTCGACCGAACCCCCCACGACTAACGGGGTGCCCACTTTGAGAAAAGTCCCCGACTCCCGGTAGAGATCAGGAAAAATCATCACCTCCATCCGTCCTGTCTTGTCCTCCAAGATGGTCCGCGCGTAGGGCCGCTTGTCCTTCTGGGTCAGCCGCACCTCCACCGCCGTCACCACCCCGGCCATCCGCACCGCGGTGCCGGTCTGCATCTCCTCCGGCTCGCCCAAGTTCACCGTGCGGAAAGCCCGCAGGTCCGCCTCGTATTCATCCGCCGGGTGCCCGGTCACATAAAAACCGAGCAGCTCCTTCTCGGCGGTAAGTTTTTCCCGCTTGGGCCAATCTTCGAAATTGTCCGGGGCTTTTTCCGCGCCCGGCTTGGCTTGGGGCTGCACCACCTCCTCCAATCCGAACAGCGTCCCCTGGCCCCGCTCCTTGTCCCGCGCCACGGAAGCGGCCGACCCCAGCGCGGCGTCCAGCTTGGAGGCGAGCCAGGCGCGGTTGGGGGAAAGGGAATCGAACGCCCCGCACCGGATTAGACTCTCCATTGCCTTCTTGTTGATGGCCTTGTACTCCACCCGGGCGCAGAAATCCTCAATCGAACGGAACGGCCCGCCGCTTTTCCGCGCCTCGATCAGCGCATCCACGCAAGCCTCGCCCACGTTCTTCACCGCCCCCAAGCCGAAGAGAATTTTCCCGGGACGAACCGTAAATCGTTTTGCGCTGGTGTTCACGTCCGGCGGCAGGATCTGGATACCCATGCGCTGGGCCTCCGCCGTGAACAGGGCGATTTTGTCGGTGTTGTCCAGCTCGTGGGACAACAGGGAAGCCATGTACTCCGTTGGATGGTTCGCCTTGAGATACGCGGTCTGGCAGGCCACCACCGCATAGGCCGCGCTGTGACTCTTGTTGAACCCGTAGCCGGCAAACTTTTCGAGCAAATCAAAGATCCGCAACGCCTGGGAACGGGGAATCTGATTCACCTGGGCGCAGCCCTGCACGAAGGTCTCCCGCTGCTTGGCCATCTCTTCGGGTTTTTTCTTTCCCATCGCGCGCCGCAACGCTTCACATACTCGTCGATGAGATCCATTGGGCCGGGCCGATACAGGGCGATCAGCGCGATCAGGTCCTCGATGCCTTTCAGGTCAAAGATCGCGCAGGTTCGCCGCATGCCCGGGGACTCCACCTGGAAGACTCCGATGTTTTCGGCCCGGTTCAGCAACTCGTAGGTTTTTTTGTCATCCAGCGGGATCTCCTCCGGCTTCATCTTCTTGCCGGTGGTCTCCTCCACCAGGCGGAGGCAGTCTTGGATCACCGTCAGGGTCTTTAATCCGAGGAAATCCATCTTCAATAAACCGATATCCCCCACTTCGTTCATGGAGAACTGCGTCATCACCGCCCCGGTGTCGTCCCGCGTCAGCGGAAGGTAATCGGTCAGGTCGCGATCGGCGATCACCACGCCTGCGGCATGGGTCCCGCTCTGCCGCACCATCCCCTCCAGCTGGAGGGCGGACTGGATCACCGGCTTCACCGCCTCCTCCTCCGCCATTCGCTTGAATTCGGGAACCTGTTTGAGCGCGTCCGACAATTTTGCCCCCGGCACCTTGGGGATCAGATCCGCGATCCGCGAGGTCTCCCCGAAACTCATGCCCATGACCCGCCCCACATCCCGTACCGCCATCTTCGCCCCCATCGTTCCGAAGGTGATGATCTGCGCCACCGCCCGCTCCCCGTACTTGTTGCGGACATAACGGATCACCTCCTCCCGCCGATCCGGACAAAAATCCATGTCGATATCCGGCGGGGAAATTCGCTCCGGGTTTAAAAACCGCTCAAACAACAAACCATACCGCAGCGGGCAGAGATCGGTGATGCCCAGCACGTAGGAAACCAGGCTCCCCGCCGCACTGCCGCGGCCCGGTCCCACCGGGATTCCCTGCCGCTTGGCGTAGTCGATGAAGTCCCAGACGATCAGGAAGTAACTCACGAATCCGGTCTTCTCGATCACCCCCATCTCGAACTCCAGCCGCTCCCGGAGTTCCTTGTCGGTCCCCGCCCTTTCCCCATACCTCTTGCGCAGTCCTTCCTGGCACAGCCTCCGGAAATATTGCTCCCGCGTCAGGCCGCTGGGCACCGGGAAGGCCGGGAACTTGTTGCCCCCCAGGTCGAGCTGCAGTTCGCATCGCTCCCCGATGGCCACCGAACTCTCGAGGGCGTCCGGAAAATCGGCGAAGAGCGTCTCCATCTCCTCGGCCGACTTGAGGTAAAACTCCGGCCCGTACGACTTCATTTTCCGTTCCGGATCGTTCATCCGGCTGTTCGTGGAAATGCACACCAGGATCTCCTGGGTGATCGCATTGTCCCGGCGGACATAATGGACATCGTTGGCCGCCACCAGGGGCGTCTTGGTTTCCTTGCCGAGCCGGCGGTAAAAAGCCCGCACCTTCTCCTCTTCCGGGAGGCCGTGGTTGTGGATCTCCAAAAAGAAATTTTCCGGCCCCAGAATCTCCCGGTATTCTCCGAGGATCCGTTGGGCATCCGCTTCGCGGCCATCCAAAAAGGCCGCGGCCACCTCCCCCTTCAAACAGGCGCTGGTTCCAATCAGGCCCCCGGCATGCTTGGCAAGCAGGGCATGATCGATTCTTGGTTTGTAATAGACGCTTTCCAGATGCGCGGCCGTCACCAGGTGGATGAGGTTTCGGTAGCCTTCCAGATTCCGCGCCAGCAGCAGGAAGTGGTAGTTCGCATCCTTCCCTCCGGTGGTGGATTTTTTCTCAAACCGGTCCCCGGGAGCCATGTACACCTCGCAACCGACGATCGGCTTCACCCCCGCCTTGTTCGCCGCCTGATAGAACTCAATGGCCCCGTACAGGTTGCCATGATCGGTCAGCGCCAGCGCCGGCTGTCCCAGTTCCTTCGCCCGCTCCACCAGATCCGGAATCCGGCAGGCCCCGTCCAACAGGGAATACTCCGAATGGCAGTGCAAATGGACAAAAGACTTCGCCACAGAAGGATGAATTTGATCTCCTTCAAGGGCTTAGCCAGTGAAAAACCTCACTTTTCCGCAAGCATTGGCAGAAATTCCTAAAAACTCATGCGCCAGACGGCTGAGGCTATAACCTCCCCTGAATCTTCCTCTTGATCCCTATCCAAAATACACCCTTCCCCGCCTCCGTCTTTTTCGATAGGATTTCCAACCATGGTTGAAATCAGGCTCAAGCGCGGCGAATCGGTCGACAAAGCCCTTCGCCGTTTGAAAAAGAAGCTCGATCGCGAAGGCATCCTTCGCGATGTCCGCGCCCGCCGCTCCTACGAGAAGCCCAGCGTCAAGCGCCGCCGGAAGATGAAAGAGCCCAAAATCAACTTTTACGGCAATTTCTCCCTCTAAGACCAGATCTCCCCGGGCCGTTTCTCCCGACCCCTTCGACGCCTCCCTCGTCGACACCCTGCTCCCTCCGCAAAATCCTTTCCTTGGCCATGTGCATGTGGTCCCTTCGGCGAGTTCCACCCAGGATCTCGCCCGCCAATCGAAGGACATCCCTTCCGCCTGGGCTGCCGAGATCCAGTCTGCCGGGCGCGGCCGCCAAGGACACGGCTGGGTTTCCGATCGCCCCTTGGGCCTCTGGTGTTCGGTTGTGCTGGAACCAGAGGCTCACCAACTGCCGATTCTCTCCATCCTCGGCTCCTTGGCCGCCGCCGATGCCGTCCGTGCCCTGACCGGCTGCGAAACCACCCTGAAATGGCCCAACGATCTTTTGCATAAAAATCGCAAGCTCGCCGGCCTTTTGGTCGAAACCGTGGCCCGGCCGGGCCGACTCCCCCTTGCGATTCTCGGACTTGGCCTCAATCTCTGCCAGCAAGCCGGCGATTTTCGCCACGATCTAAAAACCATCGCGGTCTCTCTTCGCCAGGCCTCGGGCCAGTCCGTTCCCCGAGCCCAGATGATGGCGGCTTTTCTTGACTCCCTCACCCGTCGGCTGACCCAGACTCCGTCCGAGATTTTGGAAGATTTCCGAGCTTACTGGGGACAGGCGGGTCGCGCGGTGCAGATTTGTTCCGGAGAGGAGAAGCTTCAAGGTCTGGCCGAAAGGGTGGACGAAGCGGGTCATCTTCATCTCCGGCTGGCTGACGGATCCACCCGGGTGTTTGCCTCCGCTGAAGTTGATTTTCCCGCGTGAACCCGGTTGCCGTTTGGGCAAAATCAGAGACCCCATGAGCGACAACCGGATCGACCGCCTCTTTGCCGGTCTTCGCGCGAAAAAGCGCAAGGCCCTAGTCGCCTATTTGGTCGCCGGCGATCCTGACCTGGAGTCGACCGCCCAACTGGTTCCCGCCCTCGCGGATGCGGGGGCCGATCTCGTCGAATTGGGCGTCCCCTTCTCCGATCCGCTGGCCGACGGCATCGTCAACCAACTGGGTTGCCAGCGGGCCCTCGATTCCGGCACGACCTTGCCCAAGGTTCTCCAACTGGTTACCCGGTTGCGGAAGGAAAAGTGTGAAATTCCCCTGGTTCTTTTCACCTACTACAACCCCGTCTTCGCCTATGGCCGGGAAAAGTTTGAAAAGGACGCCGCCCAGGCTGGCGCCGACGGCCTTCTCCTCCTCGACCTTCCCCCGGAGGAAGCCGCCCGGGACCTCCCCCCCTCCGATCATCTTCGCCGGATCGTTCTCATCGCTCCCACCACGCCGGAAAACCGTCTGAAGGAAATCACCACGCGCGCTTCCGGGTTTGTCTACTACGTCTCCCGCGAGGGGGTCACCGGAATGCAGAAAAATCTGCCCGCCACCCTCTCGGATCGGGTTGCCCTTCTGCAGAAAAACACGGCCCTTCCGATCTGCGTCGGTTTTGGCATCTCAAACCCGGAACAGGCCGAACAAGTGGCCAAACTGGCCGACGGCGTGGTCGTGGGCAGCGCGATCGTCGACCGCATCGGCAAAATTGGACGGAATCCGAAACTTGCCTCGGAGGTTGGCTCCTTTCTCCGGCCCATCGCTACGGCCGTCCACGCGGCGTGAGCCGGACCCTCGGCATCGACTTCGGTACTCGCCGGATTGGCCTCGCTCTCTCCGACCCCACCGGAACCTTAGCCTCCCCTCTGCCCTTCCTGGAAAACACCGGAATCCCGGAGGTGATTGCCAAGCTCGAGGAACTCGTCCAATCCCACGGGATCAAAATCATCGTGGTGGGTCTTCCCCGCAATATGGACGGCACCTACGGCCCTTCGGCCGAAAAGGTCAGGGATTTCATTTCCCAAATCCAGCCACAACTCTCCGCCAAAATTCTTGCCCAGGACGAGCGCCTAACCACGGCCCAAGCTTCCCGGGATCTATCCCAAATAGGCTTGAATCAGAAAGAGTTGCGAAAAAAAATCGACAGCGCTTCCGCTTCATTAATTCTTCAACAATTCCTTGACCGAAATCACCTCTCTCCCTAGTCAAATTCAATGCACCTCGGAGGCAAGTTTGAAAGGTTGATTCGTGTTTTGATCCTTCCTGCGATCTTACTCACCGTTTTGTTAACATTTTGCACTGTTTCTCAGGCCGGGGATGGAGATCTTTCAGCTCAGGGAAATGGCACCAAACCATCCGTTTCCCTGGGCTCCAATGCATCCAATCCGGATGATCTCGCCTCCTATATTTTCGTGGAAGACCGGATCATGCTGGAGTTCATGACCGGCGTCATGTTCTCCCCCAGCGGGATCGGTCCAGTCGTCCCTGTCTACAACTACCAGCAAAACAACGTGCGCCTCGGCTGGGTGCTCGACTCCCCCGATGGTTGGGGCCCTCAAGCCGGAATCGATGACCCCTTTCGTGGGTCGTTCCAAGCCATTCTGGAAACCACCGGCTCCTACGTCTGGTCCAGCTTCGGCACCTATATGGTCGGGATCACCGGCCTCGTCCGCTACAATTTCGTCCAGCCCAACTGGATTGTCGTCCCCTACATCCAGGGTGGGGCCGGCATCATCTATACGAACGCCCGCAACTGGTCCAATCAGGACGCCATCGGTGGGAACTGGGAATTCACCCCGCAGTTCGGAGGCGGTCTTAAGTTTCTCTTGGACAAAAGCTGGACCTTCAACATCGAAGGCGCTTTCCAGCATATCTCCAATGCGAACACTTCCGCCCGCAACGAGGGAGTCAACGCCTACGGCGGTTTTGTCGGTTTCACCTACGTTTTCGATAAAATCTGGTCCGACTAAAGGTCCGCTCGGTACGCCACTTTTGAAAAAAGTGGCGGGTCTTTGATTCAAACTTCCTGTGTCCCTCTAGCCTACCGTCCCTTTTTTTCCGCATCTTCCGCCCAAGTGAAACATCAAAACTTTAAACTGACGCTCGCTTACCGCGGAGAGGATTTCTACGGGTGGCAGCGGCAGGATCCCCATCCCACGGTTCAACTCGCCCTCGAAACCGCTCTAAAGCAAATCTTTGGAAAACCGTTCCATGTGGCCGGATCCGGTCGCACCGATCGTGGTGTCCACGCCATCGGCCAGGTCGCCTCCGTCCAGCTTCCCCCCACTCACTCCTCCGTCGTTCTTCTTCGGGCCCTCAATTTTCATCTTCCTCCCGGAGTGCGGGTGGTGTCCGTCCATCCGGCTAAATCGAAATTCCATGCCCGCTTTTCCGCCCGGGGCAAAACCTACCTGTACCGGATTGTGAATGCTCCCTTTCTCCATCCCATGGAGATCGGTCGGGCTTGGCACGTGCCCCGACCTCTCGACCTCAAGGCCGTCCGCCAGGCCGCCCGGCTTTTTGTCGGCAAACATGACTTCGCTTCCTTTACGTCGAACCCGGGGTATGAACGCGATTCCACCGTCCGCCGCCTTCGTGCCATTCGCATCACGCGAAAATCCGGATCTGTTTTGGAAATCACCTTTGACGGGGACGGTTTTCTTTACCGGATGGTCCGCAACCTTGTTGGCGCCCTGATCAAGGTGGGCCACGGCCGCCTCTCCGTGGCCGATCTCAAGAAGGTTCTCTCCGCCCGCTCCCGCTCCACCGCCCCACCCACCGCTCCCGCCGAGGGTCTCTACCTCCTCAAAGTCCGTTACTGAATCGAAATCCTTATTTTTTGTAGGGCCGCGCGCCGCCGTGGCCGTTGCTTCCCCTCCTCGCAGGAACCCCAAAACCCCCTCCGCGTCCTCTGTGCCTCTAAGGTAAGGAATGGTTTTACCTTTGACCCGTTACTCTCTTTCTCAGCGCGGCGATCTCCTCATTTACTTGTTTCCAATATTTGGCGTCAAACTTCTCCACCGGCTCCTTGAGCTTCCGGCTGAACGTTTCCACTTTTTCTACCGCCGGTCTCCACTCACTTTCCGGCATCTCCGCCAAGGCATCCCGGGCGATCTCCGCACAGGCGGGATTGTGGCAAATCAGGAGGATCTCCTCCCCCGCCCGCACCGCCCGCCGGCTGGCCTCGGCGCTCCCGTACCGGTTGGCGATCGCCCCCATCTCCAGATCATCCGTCATCACCAGCCCCTGGTAACCCATCGCTCCCTTCAAAAGCCCGGTCACGATGTCCCGGTTGAGACTCGCCGGCCCCGAATCCTTCCCCCAGGCCGGAAACTGGGCGTGGCCCACCATGATCGAATCACACTCCTTCCCCACTTCCTGAAATACCGCCAACTCCTCCGCTTCGATTTTTTCCCTGGGCCGGTCCACCAACGGCAAATCCCCGTGCGGATCCAAACCGCAAAAAGTATAACCGGGGAAGTGTTTCCCCGTGCCGCCAACCCCTTCCTGCTGCATCCCCCGCAAATAGGCTCGGGCCCTAAGGATCACCTCAGCGGGACTGGAGCCGTAGCAACGACCTGCCAGCGAATTGTCCACCCCCTTGCGCTCCGGAGGAGCGTAATCCAGAACCGGCGCGAGGTTGAGATTGAGACCCACCGCCTGCATGACCTTCCCCGTCAGCCTTCCATGCTCGCCAAACCACTCAACCTTCCCAGCCTTAGCCAGATCCTCTCCGCTGGGGGGCCGCTCCCCCATCACCGCCAAACGGCTCACTCGCCCCCCCTCCTGGTCCACTGTCAGGATGACCGGATGACCGGCCAACTCCCGACACTCCCGCACGAGGGCATGAAACTGCCCCGCCTCGGCCATATTCCGGGTGAAATAAATAAACCCGCCAGGCCGAATTCGCCGGATCAGGTCCCGTAAACCGTCATTCAGTTCCGGTCCAGGAACCCCCATCACAACCAATCGTCCAGCCGGATGGATCTTCACCCCCTTTGGCTTATGCACTCTTCGCCCTCTCCGCACGCTGAAAACTGTCGATCAGGCAGGAATCTCTCGAGCAGCCGCCGGGCTCCTTGCCTTGGCCAATTCCTCAAATTTCATGCTTACTTAAACTTAAACTTAAACTTAAACTTTCCCCCGTGCCTGCCTTTCAGATTATTTTCACCCCAGCCAGCTCTTCGGAAATCAGCCAACTTCCCACCCCCCTCCAGGTTGAGGTCCTGCGCGAGTTTGATGTCCTGACATCGGACTTCCTGACCCGTCATCCCGATCGTTTCGGCACCGTCCGGCGTCCCGACCGCACCCTCTACCGTTACCGGGCGGGCGACTACCGCATTTATTTTGAGCAGAAGCAGGCCGGCCTCGTGATCCACCGTGTCCTGCACAAGAATTCCCTGAAAGACTTCGCCTTTCGCTCACAACTTCCCGGCTCGGAAGACGAGGAGTTGGCGGGCAACCCCAAGTTCTGGGAACTGATCGACTCCCACTCCTCACCCTCGGAATCGAGATAACCATGCGCCCCTCTTTCCTTCTCCTCGCCCTGCTTTCCCCTTGGCTGGCCGGATGCCAATCTGGTCCCAAGATGGCCAACCTGGTCGCCTTTTACACGGACTTCGGAATCAACGACCCCTACGTGGGCCAGCTCAAGGGGGCCGTGAAAACCGTGAATCCCGGCGCCGAACTCCTCGATCTTTCCCACGACAGCTCGGTCTTTGACGTCTCCGCGGCCTCCTACCTTTTGGCCAAATCGGCCCGCACCCTGCCGGCCGGCACCGTGGTGGTGGCCATCGTCGACCCCGGGGTGGGATCGGACCGAGTCGCCCTCGCCGTTCGCACCGGCACGGGACGGGTCTACCTCGCACCGGACAACGGCCTTCTGACCGAAGTGCTCGCCCGCGAAGGCCTCACCGAGGCTCATTCCATCGAAAATAAAGATCTTTTTTTACCCGGGGAGGCCTCTTCAACTTTCCACGGGCGCGACATCTTCGCCCCGGTCGCCGCCCATCTCGCCAAGGGAGAATCCCTCCAAACCGTCGGACCCAAGGCGGAAAAGATCCTCCGTCTTCCCCGGAACACAGCCACCGTCATGCCCAACCTCGCCAAAGGGGTGGTTCTCTTCATCGACCACTACGGCAACATCCTCACGAACATCCCCGGATCGGAACTGGCCAAGATCAAGGCCGGCCAGCTCCTCAACCTCACGATCAAAGGCAAGCCGGTGCCGGTTCCGTTTCTCCGCACCTACGCCGAGGCGCCTGATGACCGTCCTTTCGCCCTGATCAACAGTGACGGGGAATTCGAAATCGCCGTCTCCAAGGGCAGCGCCGCCAAAAAACTCGGCATCGCCCCCGGCGACCCCGTCATCCTGAAATTCTAACGCTTCGGGCTTTTTCCGCTTTCCGCTTTTCGATTTCCGTTTTCCAGCAACTCCTTCGCCAGCATCCTCGCCGCTTTCCCATCCCCCCCCAGCATCCTCGACAGCTCTTTTTCCCGCTCTTCCCCCTCCAGCCGATGGAGTTCGGCGAAGGTTCTTCCTTTCTCCACCCGTTTGGCCACCGCGAAATGCCCGTCCGCGGCCGCCGCCACCGCCGGCAGATGGGTCAGGCAAAGCACTTGGTGACTCCTTCCCAACCCACGCAATCGCTCCGCTACCGCCACCGCCGTCTCCCCCCCCACATTCGCATCCACTTCGTCGAAAATCAGGATCGGCACCTCGTCCCGCTCGGCGAGGACGGTCTTCAGGGCCAGCATCACCCGGGCCATCTCCCCGCTCGAGGCGATCAAGCGCAAAGGGCGCGGACTTTCCCCGGGGTTCGGGGCAAATAGCAACTCGACGGTGTCTGCTCCATCCGGTCCCGGCTCCTGCGGTCGTATCTCCGCCTCCAGACGACTTTGCGCAAATCCCAGCCCCCTTAACTGCTCCGTCACCTCCTTGGCAAAACGCGGAGCCGCTTTCTTTCTTCCCTCGCTCAACTTTCCACAGGTTTGGGTGAGCGCTTTGCCGGATGCCTCGACTTCGCGAATCAGGTTCGCTTCCGTCCCGGCCGCATCCGCCAGCTCGGCTTGCCTTTTCTTGAGATCCTGCAGGCGCTGCAGCGCCGCCTCCACGCTGCCCCCGTATTTCTTTTTCAAGCCCAGCACCAAATCCAGGCGCCGCTCCATCTCCGCCAACCGCTCCGCATCGAGCCCCACCTGCTCCGCCCGCCGCTCCGCTTCCCTGGACAAGTCACGCAGGGCCTCCACAACCTCCTCATTTTTCGATCTCATCTCTCCCGCCGCCCCATCCAGCCTTTCCCATTCCGTCAGGGCCTTCTGCGTTTTACCAAGGAAACCCAAGGCATTTTCCTCGCCGCCCTCGAGGAGGGAGTTCACCTCCGCCGCCAGCTCGATGATACGTTTTCCGTGACCGGCCGCGGCATGATCCCTCTCCAATGCCACGTCCTCTCCGGGTTGGAGTTGGGCCTGTTCCAATTCCCGCACCTGATGATCGATGAGCTCTTGGGTGGCTCCATCCGCTCCAGCCATCCTTTGGCGGAATTCCCCCAGCTTGGTTTCAGCTTCTTTCTTTTTCCGCCAAGCCGCCCTCACCGTCTCCGCCTCTTTCTGGAATCCGCCAAACCCGTCCAAGGCCGACCGCTGGGCGGAGGGGGAAAGTAAGGTTTGATGGTCATGGGGCCCATGAAGATCCACCAGCCGGTCGCCCAACTCCTTGAGGATCCCCAAGGTCACCGCCGACCCGTTGAGAAACTGGCGACCCGTCCCCGTGGAGCTGATCTGCCGCTTGATCACCAACGTTCCATCCGCATCGGCCTCCACCCCTTTTTCCTCCAACCAGGACTGAAATTCCTTCGCACCGCCCAGCTCGCCCTCCACCACACACCCTTCCGCCCCCGTCCTGACGAGGCTTTTGTCCGCCCGTTCCCCCAGCAAAAGCAGGAAGGCATCGATGAGGATGGATTTTCCCGCTCCGGTCTCTCCCGTGAGCACATTGAACCCCTGGCCCAGTTCCCATTCCACCTCCTCAACCACCGCCAGATTTTTGATCCGCAACCGCCGCAACATTCCCGAAAGGTAGATGGGAGTCGGGAGATAGTAGATAGGGAATTTTTCCGCTTTTCGGCTTCCGCTTTCCGCTTTCCGCTTTCCGCTTTCGCACCCCTCCCCCACCCTAACCTTCCCATGCGCTTGACCCTGCTCGGCACCGGAACCTCCCAAGGCGTTCCCATGCTCGCCTGTCACTGCCGGGTCTGCACCTCCACCGACCCCCGGGACCGCCGCTTCCGCTCCTCCGCTTGGCTGGAGGACGACAATCTCAGCGTGGTCATCGATACCTCGCCGGATTTCCGGTCCCAGGCCCTCCGGGCCGGCATTCCCCGCCTCGATGCCGCCATCTACACCCACAGCCACGCCGACCATATCGCCGGCTTTGACGACCTTCGCACCTACTCGGTCAAAAACGGAAACCGTATCCCGATTTATGCCGATCCTTATACCTTGTCCCGACTTCACAAGGCCTTCGACTACGCTTTCGACGTCAACCACCGCAACTCCGCCTATGTCTGCCCGGAACCCCACCGCATCGAAGGCCCCTTTCAACTGGGGCCGGTCACCTTTGTACCCCTCCCGGTTCCCCATGGGGCCATCATCACCACCGGCTTCCGGCTCGACCGGGACGGGCGTCCCCGCGCCGCCTATCTGCCCGACTGCTCCGCCGTTCCCGCCCCCGTCCGTGAACTCCTCCGCGACATCCCTGTCCTCATCATCGACGGTCTCCGCGACGACCCCCATCCCACCCATCTGACCATCGCTGAGGCCATTGAAGTCGCACCCATCTGACCATCGCTGAGGCCATTGAAGTCGCCCAGGATGTGCACGCCAAGCAAACATGGCTAACGCATCTCACCCACCTTACCCTCCACGCCGAACGGGAGACCTCGCTACCCAAGGACGTTCGGCTGGCTTACGACGGGCTTCAGCTTGAGCTGTAAATCTTCTCTCCCCCTTATTTTTTCCCTACCCTTTCTCGATGCCCCGTCTGCTCCAGCTGTTGGTTCCGCTATGGGTGTTGAATGTCTGGATCCATGCGGCGGATCCGACCCCAACCGGCCTCCCCGATTTGGCCGGCCACACCTTGGTGGTTTTCAACAAGGCCGATCCCGATTCGCCGTCCCTTGCCGAAACATACGCCAAAGCCCGATCCATTCCCCCCGACCGCGTCATCGGCTTGAACTGTGCCCTGACTGAGGAAATCACCCGGGCCAATTTCGAGACCACCATCCGCAAACCCCTCGAAGAGCTTTTCCAAAACCGCGGCTGGATGAAACGGGAGGAAAATTTCCTTCCTAACCCTGTGCTGGGCCTGGAAGGAACCGTCCCCGTCCAGCAGTCCAAGGAAAACCCCATCTGGGTCATGGTCCTCATGCGCGGCATGCCCCTCAAAATCGCCGAAGATCCCACCATCCTCGCCCCGGAAAATCTGATGAGCCAGCTGCGCCCCAACGCCGCCTCGGTCGATTCGGAACTCGCCCTTCTCCCCATCCAGGGCCTTCCCCTCTACGGCCTCATTGCCAACCCCTACTTCGCCGACAAACGCATCCGCCCGTTCACCTCCTTTTTCGCCAATTATCTCATCATGGTCACCCGCCTCGATGGCCCCTCGCCCGGCATCGTCCGCCGCATGATCCAAGACGCCGTGGAGGTGGAAAAAACCGAGCTCACCGGCCGCGCTTTTTTCGATCTTCGTTCCATCGAAAAAAAGGATGACCCGTACCGCCTGGGTGACGATTGGATCGAACGGGCCGCCCTCCTCTTTCAGGCCCGCGGATTCGAGGTTGAAATCGACCGGCGTCCCGAAGTCGCTCCCAAATACGCCCCCTGGGACCAGATCGCGTTCTACGCCGGTTGGTACACCCAGGACTTTCAGGGCCCCTTTGAACTTCCCACGGCTCGCTTCCGCCGTGGTGCCATCGCCTACCACATTCACTCCTTCAGCGCCGAGACCGTCCGCTCGGAAACAAAAAATTGGGTTGGGCCGCTCCTCTCCCACGGCGCCACGGCCACGATGGGAGCCGTCTACGAGCCTTATCTCCGCTTCACACCGGACATCAGCCTCTTCGTCAGCGGTCTGCTTTCCGGCCTGTCATTCGCCGAGGCCGCCTACCAGTCCCAGCTGGCCCTGTCCTGGATGGTCACATTCGTGGGCGATCCCTTGTACCGGCCCTTTCCCCGCAATTTCTATGAGAACCTCGATGCTGCCCAGACTTCCAACTCGCCCGACCTCCCCTGGTTCCGCCTCCGCAAGGTTCGTCTCTTGGCCAATGCCGGCTCCCTTGCGGAGACCAAGGCGGCAGTGGCCAAGCTCGTGGAGGATTTTCCCAAGAACGAAATCGTCCTGGAAGGCGGGGCGGACATCGACAAGGACCTCAACGAAAAAAAGGATGCCGCCCAGCTCTACGAACAGGCCCTCGATCTGATCGGCGACAAGGAACCTCGTGACCGCCTCCGCCTTTTGATGAAACTGGCCGAATTGAACCGACGGGACGACAAGGCCAAGGAAGCTCTCAAACTATACGAAAAGGTCATGGTAGAGTTCCCCGAGGCCGCCAAATCGTTGGGATTAGGGGATCGGGCCCTTGCTTTTGCCTCCGGGGAAAGTCTCGAACTGCCTCCTGCCCTTGCGAAGTACAAGGCGGAGGTTGAGGAGGCCCAGATCGCCGCTGCCGTCGCGAAGGCCGCCTCTCAACCTCCGGTCCAGGCCAAACCCGAGGCCACCGCCGCCGATCAGGCCGCCGTCCTCAAAGCAGCCACGCCCCGCCCGACACTTTCCGAAC
>RGTE01000090.1 GCA_010025475.1 Verrucomicrobiota bacterium | reverse complement strand
TTGAATATAAGCATTTTTTCTCCCGTTGACTGCAAGCAATCAGCTATTCGGCCCAGGCAAGCAGACTGCGCGTTTCGGACGGTTCGGACTCATTGGTTGGGCAGGGTTTTGGGATTTGTATTCCTGTCCTTGGCTATTTCAATGTCCCCCGCAAGCGCTCAGACCACCAACGGGGTGACCAACGGGGGGACGATCAGCGTTGGGACCACGGCCATCATCACCAATCCGGCAACCTCCATCACGGGGGCGATCACCAACGATGGCTCGCTGCAGTTCTGGCAATCCACCTCCCTCAGCAACGGCTTTGTGATTTCCGGTCCAGGCTCGGTCAGTCAAAGAGGATCGGGAACCACCATTTTCAGCGGCGCCAACACCTACGCGGGGGGCACGACGAACTCGGCCGGGACGTTGTCGGTGGGCAGCAGCAGCGCCCTGGGCACCGGCACGCTGACGATGAATGGACGCTGACCCGCATCACCAACGGCCTGATCGAAGGCATCAACGGGTTGTTGCAACTTGCCGCAGGCATGGACAGAGATAAAAGCGCGCATGCGTAAAACTCTTTTTTGTCCTCGCCCAAGTGCGATTTTTGCCTTTTTGATCGCCTCCTTCCTTTTGGCCGCTGCCGAGGAGAACAAACCGTCCGTCATCGGGGAATTCCATTTCTCGCGATATCCCGATTCCGAGTGGCGCAAGGAACTTGTGAAAATGAAGGCGGGTGCCTGGCCCTTTAAGCAGGCCAGCGGCAAGATCCGCGCGGCGCGGCATGGCGAAAAGGTCAACTACGTTTTCGTGGACGGCCATGTCGAGGCGCGGCGGCCGGAGGAGATTCTTGAGAAAAAACATTTTCCGGTCTTATTAACAACATGAACCAGAAACCAGCCTGTTCGCCGGCACGCACTACCAGTCGAAAGGCCGGGGTTTTCTCGAGGTCGCGGATCCTTTCCATCGCCCTGGCTGCGATGAGCGCGCCGGTCGGTGCGCAGACGACATCCGCTCCCATGTCCATCGGCTTGATGCGTTGCGAGTATGCCGTGAATCCGGTGGGTATCGACACCCGCACCCCGCGGCTGGGATGGGTGCTTGAAGCCGTCGGGCGATCACGCAGCCAGAGCGCTTACCAGGTGCAAGCGGCCCGCTCCATCCGGGATTTGCAGGGCGGGAAAGCCCTTCTTTGGGACAGCGGCAAGGTGCGCTCGGGTCGCAGCCAGAGCGTTCCTTACGAAGGCGCGCCTTTGGTCTCCGGGGACAGCGTATCCTGGCGTGTCCGGGCTTGGGACGAAAAGGATCGACCGACGGACTGGTCGCAACCGGCATTCTTCACCGTGGCCAAACTCGATGCGTCCGACTGGAAGGCCAGTTGGATCGGCCGCCCGGAGTTGGAGGGGCCGCCCCTTTGGGAGGATTACACCCTGGCGGTGGATTTCGAGACCGACACGGGCGGCGGGATCCTTTTCCGCGCGCGGGACGAGGACAATTTCTATTGCTGGGATTTGAATTTTTCCAGCCCCGGCGGTCCGCAGCTCGAACCGAAGATTGTGCGCGGCGGGCGCGAGACCGCGCTTTCGCCGGTGAAGCTCGAAAAGGGGTCGGCGGGCGGCGGCAGGCACAGGATCGAGATCGAAGTGCGGGGCCCGCGGATTTTGACGCGCTTGGACGGGCATCAACTCGGCGAGCGGTCGGATGAGACATTCCAGGCGGGGACCATCGGCTTTCGTGCGTTGGCGGCGGGAAAATTCTCCGTCCATGGGGTTGAAGTGACCGGCAAGGACGGGACAACGCTGCTCCGGGAGAGCTTCGAGTCGCCGGGCAAAGCATTCCCTCGCGGTCTCGTAGGGAACGGCGTGCTCGAGGTCCAGGAGGCGGGGCACGGTCCGAGAACGCTTCTTCATCGTCCTGCATTGCCCGACGATTGCGCCCGGTTGCGGAAGGAGTTTGTCCTGCCCGAAAAACCGGTGCGCCGCGCCACCGCCTCGGTCTGCGGGCTCGGATTTTACGAGCTCTCCTTGAATGGCAAGAAAGCCGATACCAGAGTGTTGGCGCCGGCCAACACACCTTACGACAAGCGTCTGCTGTTCGACACGATGGAGGTGGGAGAGCTGTTGCGCCCCGGGGCCAACGCGCTAGGCCTGTGGTTGGCGCCCGGTTATGCGGAGGACACGTCCAAATGGGGCTGGCGCTGGACCAGGAGCCAGCGGGCGCTCCTGCAGCTCGACATCGAGTTTGAGGACGGGACGCGGCAATCCGTTGTGTCGGACGGTTCCTGGCAACTCGGGCCGAGCCCCCTGACCTTTGCCCATCTTTACCATGGCGAGGAGTTCGATGCCCGCCTGGAGGACCGACGGTGGGCTTTGCCCGGCTTGGAAGCGCGGGGCTGGAGCCCGGTCACTGTCTTGTCGGCTCCCGGCGCCGCCCTCGAACCCAATCCGGCGCCGCCGATCCGCGTGATGCGGGAGATCCGTCCGGTTGCCGTGACCGAACCGAGGCCCGGCGTTTTTGTTTTCGACATGGGCCAGAACTTTGCCGGCTGGGTTCGGGTCAGCGCGGAAGGTCCGGCCGGCACACGCCTGGTGCTGCGCCATGCGGAACTGGTCCGTCAAGACGGAATGATTGACCCGGAAACCAACAGGCATGCGAGAAACACCGATGTTTGGATTCTTGCAGGAAGCGGGCGCGAAAGCTACGAGCCGCGTTTCACCTACCATGGATTCCGCTATGTGGAGATCACCGGCTTTCCGGGACGCCCCTCGCTCGAGGATGTGACCGGATCCGTGGTTCATGCCGATCTCCCCGAGACCGGTATGTTCACCTCGTCCGACCAAAATCTCAACCGACTTTGGAGCAATGCGCGATGGTCTCTGTGGTCCAATTACATGAGCATTGTCACCGATTGCCCCATGCGGGACGAACGCACCCCATGCCTGATGGATTGCCAAGTCAGCGAATCGGCCGGGTTGCGGAATTTCTGGATGCACGGGTATTTCCGGAAATGGCTGGGGGATATCCGCGGAGGCACCGGGAACCCCGATTGGTTCGGCAACCTCGTCAGCCTGCCCTGGAGGCACTACTGGGAATACGGCGATCGCCGCATCTTGGAGGAAAACTACTCGAGTATGAAGAGGGTCGCGGATTTCTGGGCGGCCGAGGCACCGGAACGAATCTGGGTGAAGGGTTTCGGCGATTGGCTCGCTCCGAATGCCGGGACGTGGGAGAGCTACCACAATGATCGGGAAGTGGTGAACACCGCCCTCTTCGCCCATTGGACCCAAGTGGTCGGTGAGACGGCGTCATTGCTCGGCCACACGGCGGATGCCGAGCGCTATGCGCGGACGGTCCGGGAAGTCGGAGACGCCTTGCAACAAAAGCTCTACAACGTCGCCGAGGCCACCTACGGCGACGGGTCGCAGACCACATCGATCCTTCCGCTGGCTTTGGGTCTGGTGCCTCCGGAGCACCGCGCCGCGGTGACTCGCCAACTGCTGGCAACCGTCCGGGGCAAGGACAAGGAACGCCTCAACACCGGTTTGTATGGAACGCGTTACCTGCTGGATGTGCTCTGTGACGCGGGGGAGGAAAACCTGGGTTTGCACATGCTCTTGCAGCCGGAATATCCCGGGTTCGGTTTCATGCTGGCCCGCGGGGCGACCACGCTTTGGGAACAGTGGAGGTTCAAGGGCGGAATGAACTCCCACAACCACCACGCTTTATCGGGCGTGATCTCCTCGTTCCATTCCCGTTTGGCGGGGATCCAGCCGTTGGAGCCGGGCTATCGTCGCATCGAAATCCGGCCGGTCTTCCCGGCATCGCTTTCCTTCGTCGAGGCTTCGCAGCAAACCGTCATGGGAACGGTCGGAGTGCGCTGGGAGCGCCGGGACGGCATGATCCATTTGCAGCTCGCCATTCCGGTCAATACCACCGCGCGGGTGGCACTGCCGACCGGGGATCCCGGTGGGATCACCGAGAACGGACGCCCCGCCAAGGAGGCTGGGGGCGTGGAGTTCGCGACCATCGAGGATGGTCGCGCCGTCCTGAATGTCGGCTCCGGGACTTACCAATTCGCCTTTGCCGCCAGGACGCAAAAAAAAGATTAAAAATTCTTTGTTAAGGCTTATCAATTATAAAAATGCGCAAAAATAATTGGTTTTGCGCAAAATGCCATCTAGGCCTCGGAACAAAGATGGGTTAATAATACTATAGTTTGAATATAAGCATTTTTTCTCTTTTGCCCGAAGAGCTAGCCCTCAAGGCGAGCCGACCCAACTTTGGTCTTAGTTTTCTCTTCCTAGGTCGCAGTCTGAGGCAGGCAAACTGTGGTTGGCAGTTTGGCCGGGTTTTTGGAGTGGCCCTGCTTTTGGGAACCCTTTTCCTGCCCACAGCCCTGCAGGCAGCCAACGGGACTTGGACCAACACGGGTTCGACCAGTGCCACCTGGTCGGACACGTCCAACTGGTCGGGAGGAACGGTGCCTGGGGCGACGTCAGGCACGACCAGTGCGGATGTGGCGACCTTCAGCAGTGCGCTGGGAACACATTTCCGGCATGCTCTTTACCGGCAGTTCCGGCGCCTACACGATCGGCACGACCGGCGGGAACACGCTGCTGCTCACTGCCGGTGGGAGTATCCAGCGCGACACGCTGGCAACCGGCAGCAACGTGATCACGATCAATGCGCCGCTGCGGTTGCAAGGGAACTACCAGTTCTACAACAACAACGGCGACTCGGGCGGGTTCCGCATCGGCGGGGCGATCAGCGGCACGGCGACGGCCGGCAATTACCAGACGCTGACCCTCAACGGGTGGAGCGCGGCATCGACCCGCACAAGATCCGC
>RGTE01000089.1 GCA_010025475.1 Verrucomicrobiota bacterium | reverse complement strand
TTACCCGTACAACGGTTTAGCAAACCGCCGCTTTAGACCGCTCAGCCACCGCACCTGAACCCAAGAAACATACGGAGAGCCATGTCCTTTCGCCAACCGTCATTTTCGGGCTGGGGCACAAATTTGGTTCATCCGGAGGGCGATCGACCCTAAGGTTTTGGGATGCGGATTCTTTTTTTGGGGGATGTGGTGGCCGAGCAGGGGCGGGAGGCGGTTCGGGATGTCGTTCCCAAGCTGATCGAGGAGTTTGCCCCGGACTTCATCGTCCTGAACGGGGAGAACGTGGCGGGAGGCAACGGCATCACCCCCAAACTCGCCTACGATCTTTTTCGGGCGAAGGTGGACGTGATCACGCTGGGTGACCATGTCTGGGACCAGAAGGAGATCTTCAGCTTTTTTGCGGAGGAGCCCCGCCTGATCCGGCCCTTTAATTTTCCGTCCACCTGTCCGGGCAAGGGGTGGATCGTGGTCAACGGCAACGGCAAGAAGCTCGGGGTGATCAACGCGATGGGCCGCACCTACATGAAGATCGATGTCGACAATCCCTTCCTACTGATGGATCCGATCCTCGAGGAGATCCATCGGGAGACCCGCGCCATCCTGGTCGACTTTCATGCCGAGACGACCTCGGAAAAAATCGCCTTCGGTCACGCTTTCGATGGCAAGGTCTCCGCAGTGGTGGGAACCCATACCCATGTCCAGACCGCGGATGAGAAACTTCTTCCGGGTGGCACGGCCTACATTACCGACGTGGGGTTCTGCGGGGCGCACGATTCGGTGATTGGCCGCGAGAAGTTGTCCATCGTGGAGCGTTTTAAAACCCTCATGCCGGTAAAAATGCATTTGGCCACGGGTGGGGTGCAGGTGGACGGGGTGGTGATCGACGTGGACGAGGCCACCGGCAAGGCCACGGCGATCGAGAGGATTCAGCGCCCGCGGTGAGTCGACCCGAACCCCTCTCCGTTTCCGCGCTGACTGCGCGCATCAAGGATCTCCTCGAGGAGCAGGTGGGGGAAGTGTCGGTGGCCGGGGAGATCTCCAACTTCCGCCGCCAGGCCTCGGGTCACTGCTACTTCACCCTAAAGGACGAGGGATCACAGATCCCCTGCGCGCTGTTCAAGGGGTCCGCCGCAAGACTGGGATTGCAGCCGGCCGACGGGGTCAAGGTGGTTGCCCATGGGGAGGTTTCGGTCTACGAGCCGCGCGGGGCGTACCAACTGATTGTCCGCGGTCTTGAGCCGCTCGGGAAAGGCGATCTACACCAGCGCTTTGAGGAGCTAAAAAGAAAGCTGCAGGCCGAGGGTTTGTTTGCGGAGGAGAGGAAGCGGCCTCTGCCCGAATTTGTGGAACGCATCGGAATTGTGACCAGTCCGACCGGAGCCGCCGTCAGGGACGTGGTTCATGTGCTACAGCGGCGTTGTCCAAGGATCGCCTTAACGGTGTTTGGAGTGAAGGTGCAGGGGGACGGAGCCGCGGAGGAGGTGGCCGAAGCGATCCGAAGGCTGGGCGAGATGGATTTTGACCTTTTGATGGTGGTGCGGGGAGGGGGCAGCCTCGAGGACCTCTGGTCGTTCAACGAGGAGATTGTGGCGAGGGCGGTGGTGTCCTGCCCGATTCCCGTGATCAGCGGGGTGGGTCATGAGACCGATTTCACCATTTGCGATTTTGTCGCCGATCTCCGTGCCCCCACCCCTTCCGCCGCGGCGGAGATGGCCAGCCGCCCGGACGCAGAGTGGGGGGAGGAGATTGTCGGTTTGCAGGAACGTCTTAAATCCGGCGTAGCCGATTTGTTCGAAGAAAAAAAACGGCGGCTGGCAGAGCTGGGAAGCAGTTATGTCTTTCGGGAGCCCCGCCGGATGGTGGAGCTGAGCGCCCAGCGGGTGGATGAACTTGGGATCCAGTTGCAGCGGGCCCTGGGAAACGCCTGGCGACACCGGAAACAGATGGCGGTGGCGCTCCTGCAACGATGGATGGCGTTGCGACCGGAACGGAATGTGGCGGAGTTGGCCCTGCGGTTGAAGGGCGCGACCGACCGCTTGCGGGCGCTCGGACCGGAAGAAACGTTGCGGCGGGGGTATACCCTCGTGCAGTCACCGGATGGAAAGCTGATCCGCGCGGTGGAGTCGGCCCGGAAGCAGGGTGATTTGGTGGTCCGGTTCTCGGATGGGAAGTTGCCGGTCGTGGTTAGAAAAGCTTGAGCTTCGAAGAACACTTGGGCCGTTGGAATTTACGGCTCATCCGAGTCCGGCCGAGGAATCGGCTCGACTGACCGGAGCTTAGGCGGAAGATTTTCCCCATGGCCAAGTCGGGAAAATCGGCGGGGGACGGAAGCTTTGAGGAGTCCCTGAAGCTTCTGGAAAAACTGGTAGAGCAGATGGAATCGCCCGAACTTCCCCTTGAGACTATCGTGGAGAAGTATGAAGCCGGCATGAAAATGGTGGCCGCCTGCACGGAAAAGCTCAAGGTAGCCGAAAAACGCATCTCATTGCTCACCAAGAAGAAGGATGGATCAATCGAGGAGGGGGAGTTGGAAGATTCCGAGGCTGCCCCCAAGGGAAAGAAGACTGGCCGAGCCTCGCCGGATCTGCTTAGCTAGACCGCTCTTATGGCCACTCCTTTGCTGGACTCCATCAAGGGTCCTCAAGACGTTAAAAAAATCCCGGTCGAAGACCTTCCGCGACTTGCGGGGGAGATCCGGGAAGAGCTCATCGGCGTCCTGAGCAAGACCGGCGGACACCTTGGCCCAAACTTGGGCGTGGTGGAGTTGACGATCGCCCTGCACCGGGTGTTTGACACCCCGACCGATCATTTCCTTTTCGACGTCAGCCACCAAGCCTATGTGCACAAGCTTCTTACCGGCCGGCGGGACCGGTTCCACACCATCCGGCAACCGGGCGGTCTCAACGGGTTCATGCTTCGGTCGGAAAGCGAGCACGATTGCTTCGGCGCCGGTCACGCGGGCACCGCCCTTTCCGCCGCGCTCGGCATGGCCACGGCCCGGGATATGCGGGGTGGCAAGGAGCACGTCATTTGCCTCGCCGGGGACGCGGCCTTCACCTGCGGCGTCACTTTTGAGGCGCTCAACAACGTTGCCCACCACACGAAACGGCTGATCACCATCCTCAACGACAACAAGTGGTCGATCGACAAGAACGTCGGGGCGATCGCCGGCTACCTGAACAAAATCACCACCGATCCACGGTTTATCCACCTCCACGAACGGGCCGCCCACTTCATCGAAAAACTCGGTGGGGCCAAGGCCCTCAAGGTCGCCCGGCGGGCCGAGGAACACGTCAAGGGCATGATCTTCCCCAGCGTGATTTTCGAGGAACTCGGCGTGACCTATTACGGCCCGGTGGACGGCCACGACATCACCTCCCTGATCAAAATGTTCGAGTTTCTCAAGACCCAGAACTTCCCGGTGATCCTCCACGTGGCCACCACGAAGGGGAAAGGGTTCGAACCCGCTTTGGCCAAGCAGAAGAAGTTTCACGGTCTTGGCCCGTACGACCCGGAGACGGGGGAGACGAAAACGCTCGGCCAACCCACCTTTAGCGAGGTCTTTGCCGACCATCTTTCCAAGATCGCCGACAACGATTCCAGGGTCGTGGCGATCACCGGTGCCATGCCGAACGGCACCGGACTCGACCGGTTTCAGCCGAAACACCCCGACCGGTATTTCGACGTGGGCATCGCGGAGGAGCATGCTGTTCTTTTCGCCGCCGGTATGGCCACCAAGGGTTTCAAACCCTTCTGTGCGATCTACTCCACCTTCCTGCAGCGTGCTTACGACCAGATCATCCACGACGTCTGCCTGCAGAACCTGCCGGTGGTCTTTTGCATGGACCGGGGCGGCCTTTCCGGTGACGACGGTCCGACCCATCACGGTCTGTTCGACATCTCCTACATGCGGGGCGTGCCGAACATCGTTCACATGTCTCCCAAGGATGAGGACGAGTTTGTCGACATGCTCTACACCGCCAGCCTGCACAACGGTCCCATCGCCATTCGCTATCCCCGGGGCACCGGCCCGAATGCGACGATTAAAAAGACCCCGCTGGCCCTCCCGATTGGCAAGGCCGAGGTCGTCCGGCACGGCAAGAAGGTGGCGATCTGGTCCTACGGCCAGATGCTTCCGCTCGCGCTCCAGCTTTCCGATGACCTCAAGGCCGAGGGTATCGAGGCCGCGGTGATCAACGCGCGGTTCGCCAAGCCTCTCGACACCGCGATGCTCGAACTCTTTGCCAAGAACGCCGAAGTTATCGTCACGTTCGAGGATCATGTTCTCAAGGGCGGATTCGGGGCCGCGGTCCTGGAGGAGTTGGCCGATCTGGGCATCGGCACGCCGGTGGTGCGGATCGGATGGCCGGATGAGTTTGTGGACCACGGCAAGCCGGAGGCTCTGCGGGAGCGGTACGGGGTGAGCGTGGCTGCGGCAAAGGAAAAACTCGCGCCGTATATCGCCCGGATCAAGGGCGCTGGCCGCAAGCTGCAGCCCACCGCCGCCTGATCCAGACCCGGATCGAGGCGCTGACCAAAATTCCATGAAGATCGTGCTCGCCTATTCCGGAGGACTCGACACCTCCGTGCTGCTCGCCTGGCTAAAGGAGACCTACGACGCTGAAGTCATCGCCTTTTGCGCCAACATCGGCCAGGAGGAGGAGCTCCACGGTCTCAACGCCAAGGCGAGACGGACCGGTGCGAGCAAGGTCTATATCGACGACCTGCAGGAGGAGTTCGCCCGGGACTTTATCTTTCCGATGATGCGGGCGGGGGCGATCTACGAGGGGCAGTATTTTCTCGGCACCTCCATTGCCCGGCCCCTGATCGCCAAACGGATGGTTGAGATTGCCA
>RGTE01000088.1 GCA_010025475.1 Verrucomicrobiota bacterium | reverse complement strand
CGCTCCCGGAGGCCTGACGCCCGGAGTGACCACTTCACCCCTGCCCCAGCGTTTCCTTTCAGCACCGGCCTCATGGGGGCTACAAACGACTCCTCCCAATCCCGCGGACTTGGCCAACGCGGAGAGCCGCTCCACCGAGGCCTGTACACCCCCTGCCCAGCCGATTTCATAGGCAGCTTTTTCCGAGAGACTGGTCAGGACGGTTACTCCCAAAAGACATGTTTCCTTGGGAGTCTTCGTTTGGGCTGCTTCCATCATTTCCCGACCGCCCGATGCATGGAGGGTGAGAAAACGTGGTTTCCAGATCGCCACGGCAGCGACAGCTTGGGCTACCGTGTTGGGGATGTCATGGAACTTGAGATCCAAAAATACGGGCATACCCAAGCCGCTGAGACCCCGTAAAACCTTGTCTCCATCCCGCAGAAAGAGCTGCAACCCAACCTTGCATGTCCCCACCCGGCCCTGGAGCCGCCGAGCCCAGGCCAGAGCCTGCTCCGCGGTGTCCACATCCAGCGCGAGGATGATTTGATCTGGAGTCACCTACCCCATTGAATCGGGAGATGGCCGACCTGACAATCCGCGCCCACGCCAAAATCAACCTTGATCTGCGGCTGGGGTCCCGCCGTCCGGATGGGTTCCATCCCATCGACACACTTTTTGTTAAGACCGATATCGCGGATCAGTTGTCCGCGGTTTCCTCTCCCGATGGCTCCCTGAATCTTTCGATCGATGGAGACGAGAAACTCTCGGCCGGACCGGATAACCTGATTCTCCGGGCCGCCGGGGCCCTGCGGGAAAAAACCAAAACAGCCGCTGGGGCCAAGCTCCGCCTTCACAAGGAGATTCCCCAGGGGGCGGGACTTGGGGGTGGCAGCAGTGACGCCGCCGCAACTCTCCGGCTTCTGCAACAACTTTGGTCGCTGAAGGTGACGGATCCAGTTTTGATGGAGATCGCCGCCGAACTAGGCAGCGACGTCCCCTTTTTCTTGCAGCCCGATCCCGCCCGAGGCACGGGACGGGGCGAGATTCTTGAGCCCCTACCCATTCAAACCCTGCCTTGGGCGGTCTTGATCCATCCCGGCTTCGGCTCCCCCACCGCGGAAGCCTACCGGCGCTACGCCGCCCATCGGAGACCCGGGGAGGAGGGGCATCCTCTTTCGTTGCCCTTAAAAACCGGAAAGTCTTTGGAGGTCCGCCCGAGGAATGACCTTGAGCCGGCGGTGGAGGAAAAGTTCCTTTGGATCCGGGCGGCCCGGCATTGGCTGTCAGAACAACCTGGGGTTCTGGCCGCCCGAATGAGCGGCAGTGGATCTACGGTATTCGGTCTTTGGGCTTCGGAAAAAGAGGCGAAAAGCGTGGCGGATAAAGCAAAAGGGTATTTTGGACCCCATTCCTGGATTCGTTCGACCCGCCTGCTAGGCGCAGGCGAAAAGAACTAGCGGAGAAGATGGGCGATGCGGGATTTGATCCGGGCGGAGCGGTTGCGGTGAATCGCCTTTCCTTTGGCGGCGCGATCCAAACGCTTTTGCAGTTCCGGGAAATGCTTGGCCGCTTCGTCTTTTTTGCCAGCCTGAATCAGGGAAACCACCTTCTTCTGGGCGTTGCGGGCCGCCTGGAGCAAAGTCCGGTTCACCTCGCGGCGGCGAAGCGCGGCCCGGGCCTGTTTGGCGGCAGAAGCGGTGTTAGCCATAAACAAAAACAATGCCGCAGGAAGGTGGCCTGCGTCAATCCATGAACTGGCTCCGTCTTTTTCTGGCTCTGGCCTTGTGGCCGGGGCTTTGGGCCACTGGGGTCTGCTTTGCCGGCCTGCTTCGTTCCGCGGCCTCCACCCCCTCCTTCCCGTGGTGGGCGGCGGCTTGTTTTGCAGCGGGATGGATCGTTTCCGGCCTGGCCTATCTTTTCCTGCCGCGACCACGTGGGCTATACGTGCTGGGACACGAGCTATCCCACGCTTTGGCTGTGTGGCTGAGCGGGGGCAGGGTTCACTCCCTCCAAGTGGCGGCAAAAGGCGGTCGGGTGGTTTCCAACCGGACATCGGCTTGGATCACCCTCGCCCCCTACATTCTCCCCTTGTACCCGCTTTTGGCGGGAGTGCTTTGGCTGGCCAGCCTTCAGGCGTGGCCCCGTCTGCTCGACTACCAGCTGGGTTTTCTCGGGGCTTGGGGGGCGGTATGGGGATATCACTACGCTTTCACGTTCGACCTGCTTCGCACCAAACAGCCCGACTTTTTGGTCTACGGCAGGATCTTTTCCCTGACGTTGGTTGCTCTCGCAAATCTCCTGCTTGCGACCGCTCTGGTCTGGTCCTTTTTTCGCCCCGTCCCCCTTTTGACCCTGCTAACCGATCTGGGTCGAAACTGGGTTTGGACTTACACACAAGGAGTCCATTGGGTCTCCGGGCTCCTCTTGCGTTACCTCCCTCCCCCTGCCTAATAATTCTCGTTCTGTGCTGATTTCCGACCTGATCCAAGAGGATAACCTTATGGCCCATTTGGAGGCCAAAGACCGACCTCAAGCCCATCTGAAGATGCTTCAACACCTTGTGGAAAAAGGATTTATATCCAAGGATCTCCTTGCTCCCACGGAAAAAGCCTTACAGGCCCGGGAAGACAAATTGACCACGGCCATGGGGGGTGGATTCGCCATTCCCCACGCCACCATTCCCAAACTAGGCAAGCTCGTCACCCTTTTTGCCCGCTGCCCCGCCGGGGTGGACTGTGCGGCCATGGATGGAAAGCCCGTCAAAATGTTCTTTCTGATTCTCGTTCCCGGGGATCAGGCCCAAGCCCACCTCCAGACTCTCGCCACGGTGGCGAAATTTTTTAATCGCAGGGGGGTAAAGACCAAAATCCTCGAGGCCAAAGGCGGCGCCGATATCCTCGCCATCTTTCGGGCGACCTGATGTCCCTGCGGGCCGAGTTGGAGCAGTGCGTCTCAGCCTGGGCGGCGCAACATTTCCCCGATCTTCCTGCCGAGCCATGGGTGCGACCCTGCACGGACGAACGTCATGGCCATTTCCAAACCCACCTTGCCATGGTCGCTGCCAAGGCAACTCGCCAAAACCCCCGCGAGATGGCGGAACGGCTCGCCCGGGAGTGCGAGCTTCCGAAAGGCTGGGAAAAGGCCACCGTGGCCGGGGCAGGCTTCGTCAACTTTCGGGTGGGGCCGGAGGCCCTCGGTCAGGCGATCGATGCCCTGCGCCAGGATCCGAATCTCGGCATCATTCCCGTCAAACGGCCCGAAACCATCGTCATCGATTTCAGCTCACCCAACATCGCCAAGGCGATGCACGTGGGCCATATACGCTCCACCGTGTTGGGGGACAGTCTCGCCCGCCTACTTCGCCGGCTGGGACATCAGATTACCCGCATCAACCATCTCGGTGACTGGGGCACGCAATTTGGAAAACTTCTGCTCGCTTATCGCGCCGCTGGAAGGCCCCCGATTGAACCGGATCATGCCATCGATCAGTTGGAGGAGTTTTACAAAAAAGGGCACCAGGAGGCGGAATCCGATCCCGCCAAAATGGCCCAGGCCCGCGCCGAGTTGGCGGCCCTGCAGGACGGCGACCCGGAACGACTGAAGGATTGGAGGCTGTTTTGCGAGCGCTCAGCCGAGCATTTCCGCCGGATTTACGAAAGGCTTGGTATCAGGTTTGATTCGATTCGCGGAGAAAGCGCCTATCACGAGGATCTGCCCAGGGTCGTCCAAACCCTGTTGGACCGGAAAATCGCGGAAACCAGCCAGGGGGCCGTGGTGGTGCGAAATCCGTCCATTGCCGAAGAACCCTACTTGATCCGCAAATCCGACGGTGCCTTCCTTTATGCCACCACCGATCTGGCGGCTATTCAGTACCGCACAGAGGAACTCAAGGCCGACCGGATCATCTACGTGACCGATGCCCGTCAGCAACTTCACTTCCGATGGCTTTTTGACACCTCCAAACGCTGGGGAGTGAAGACGGAGCTGGAGCATGTCTGGTTCGGGACCATTCTAGGCCCGGACCGGAAACCTCTCAAAAGCAGGGATGGAACGCCCCTCAAACTGGTTGATCTGCTGAACGAAGCCCACGAAAGGGCGGCCGCCATCTTAACATCGAAAAGACCGGATTTGACCCCGGAGGACCTGGGTGCCAAGGCCGAGCTGCTGGGAATCGCCAGCTTGAAATATGCCGACCAACTCCCCAACCGGAACTTGGATTATGTTTTCACCTGGGAAAAGCTTCTCGCCTTCGATGGCAACACCGCTCCGTACATTCTCAACGCCTACGTGCGCACCCGGTCGATTTTGCGTAAGGCGGGCCTGAACCAGCGACCCAGCGCTCCGGTCAAAATTGCCCAGCCGGAAGAAGAGGTTTTGGCCCGACTCTTGCTCCGGTTCGGGGATGCGGTGGAGCTCGCCGCCGCCGATCGCAAACCTCACCACCTTTGCGGCTATCTTTATGATCTGGCCGGCCAGTACCACCGGTTTTTTGAAGCCTGCCCAGTCCTCCAGTTGCCGGCCTTGCGTGACTCACGCCTCACCCTGGTGGGCTTGACTGGGGATGTTCTTCGGGAAGGCCTTTCCCTTCTCGGGATCCCGACCCTGGAAGAAATGTAAGTTTTAGCCATCCAACCGCGCAGCATCCCCCCACAGGTCTTCCAGCCGGTAGAACTTTCTTTTCTGAGCATGCATGACATGCACCAGAACATCGCCGTAGTCCAAAATCATCCACTGGCTGGGGGAATTTCCGGAAACCCTGAAAGGCTTACGATCGCCCTGCTCCCGGACTCCTTTCTCGACCTCGCCCGCGATGGCTTTGAGGTGGGGCTCGCTTTCACCGGAGACAATCAGGAAAAACTCGCTCGGGCCACCCACTTCACGCAAATCGAGCA
>RGTE01000087.1 GCA_010025475.1 Verrucomicrobiota bacterium | reverse complement strand
AAGATGAAGATTAAGGAAAGCCCTTAAGGAAATGGCTTGAAGGGGGCGGGGAGGGGACGAACCTAGGGACATGAACAAAGAACAGATCCAGTTCCTCAGCAACCTGTGTTTCGCGTTGGGATTCCTGTCCATCATCGGCTCCGTGCTGATCTGGTTTTCGGCGGGCGGGCAGTTCGGCGCGCCCGGGATGGGCGATGCGATCGCGGAAGCGAAACGGGCCTATGCGGAGCGATTCGGGATTTTTGTGGGGCTTTGGGCGCCGACGTTCTTCATCCTTTCGAACCGGTTACATCATTACGGGGAGAAGAAGTAACGACAGCCTGCTAACATCAGCAGGCGTTCGTTTACGCATTACGATTACGTTTACGAATCGGGTGAAATTAGGCAGGCGGGAGGCAGGATTAGGATTAAGATAAAGAAAGCCGCTTAGCAGCGGGTTTCGCGGGCGGAGGAGGGAAGGAAGCGGGCGACGGTGAGCCCGCCGTTGTCGGCGGAAAGTACCCGGACATCCACCTCGTCGAGGCCGGCTTTGTGGAGGGCGGTCACCATGGCGTGGCCGATAGATTTCTCCGACTTCTGGCAGATGGCGAGGATGGTGGGTCCGGCTCCGCTGAGAAAGGCCCCGATGGCGCCCGCCCGCTCCGCGGCCTCAATGGCATGTTCCAGCCCTGGGACAAGGGCGGCCCGGTGGGGCTGATGAAGGCGGTCGTGGAAGGCGCCGCGGGCTTCCTCGTATTTCCGTTCCAGAAAAGCGGCGGTGATGCGGGAGGAGTTGCGGAGATTGTTGACCGCGTCCTGGCGGGAGACGCTGGGAGGAAGGATGGAGCGGGCTGTGCGGGTGGAGGTTTCGATCCGGGGGATGGCGGCAACGAACTTTAAACGGGAGGAGACGCGGACGCGGGCCGGTTGAGCACCTCCGCAAACAACAAATCCACCCATGGCGGCGGCAGTCACATTGTCCGGGTGACCTTCCAGGCGGGTGGCGGTTTCGATGAGCCAGTCGAGATCCACCGGCTTGCGGTTCACTTTGTCGAGGGCGGCCAGCATGCCGAGCCGGATGGTGGCGCTACTACCGAGGCCGCGGGCGGGTGGAACGCTGCCCCGAATGACCAGCTTGTAGGGCTTGAGCGGAAGGTTCCGGGCCTTGTGGTAGGCCTCAAGGATTTCCTGGGCGAAGGGGTCGGGCCGTTCGGGGGCGCCGGGCTCGATCGCGATGTAGTTATAGAGCTCAAGGGCGAGGGCGAGAGCGTCGAAGCCCGGACCGAGGTTGGCGGTGGTGGCGGGAACGCGGATCCAGAAGGGGAGGCGGAGGTGGGGTGACTTCATTTCAACAGGAAGAATTTTTCCGCGGCTTCCGTGGTGGCGCGAGCCGTTTCTTCCAGGCTTAGACCCCGGAGGGCAGCGATCTTTTCGGCCACCCTGAGGGTATGGGCGGGCTCACAGCGTTTACCGCGGTCGGGATCGGGGGCGAGGTAGGGGCAGTCTGTCTCCACAAAGAACGAGCCAAGGGGGACCCGCTTGGCGACCTCCTGGACGGTCTTGGCGTTCTTGAAGGTGACGATGCCCGTGAAGGAGAGGGCGTGGCCGAGTTCCAGCAAATGGCAGGCCTGCTCGGTGTCGCCCGAGAAACAGTGAAAAACGCCCCGCAAACGGCCGGTATAGGGCTTGAGCGTATTGAGGGTATCCTTCCAGCTATCACGCTGGTGGATGACCACGTTGAGGCCAAGCTTGGCGGCGAGATCGAGCTGTTCCTGGAAAAAGATGGCTTGGCGGTTTTTGACATCGGCATCGGCGAGAGAACCGGACTCGGTGCCCGGGGCGGTAGTGCCGATGGCGGCGGTGACGTTGGCAAACGTCGCCTCCTGCGTGCTGGGGAGGGAGTGATAATCGAACCCGCATTCCCCGATGGCGGCCAATTTGGGGTGGTTGGCCATCTTCTCGAGCTGGGCGACGGCATCCTCAGGGACTTCGGTAACCTCGTTGGGGTGGATGCCGATGGTGGCGTAGACTTCGGGATGGCGATCCGCCAGGAGGAGCGCGGCTCGGCTGGTTTCCAGGTTGGTGCCGATGGCGATCATGCGGGTGACCCCGGCCTCGACGGCCCGGCGGATGACCGCATCGCGGTCGGAATCGAAATCACGGAAGTCGAGATGACAATGAGTATCAATGAGCATATTTAATCTCTAATTTACAAGAAATGAGCGGGGATCAAAGAGCTTAACGTCGCGATTGGGAAAGTTCGTTTACGTGTTACGATTACGCTTACGAGCGGACGCAGTGGGTGCAGGTGCCGGAGGATTCGAATTCGGTGAGGCTCTGGAGGGTGGTTTGGGCGATAATGCGGAGGGCTCGATCGGTGAGGAAGGCTTGGTGGCCGGTGACGATGACGTTGGGAAAGGTGAGGAGACGGGCGAACTGGTCGTCCTTGAGAATCTCTGAGGAGCGGTCCTCGAAAAAGAGGCCGGCTTCCTCTTCGTAGACGTCGATGGCGAGGTGGCCGAGGTGGCCTCTCTTGAGGGCGCGGATGACGGAGGGGGTATCAAAAATGGCGCCACGGCTGGTGTTGATGAGAAACACCCCCTTTTTCATCAAGGCGAGGGTCTGTTCATTGACGAGGTGGCGGGTGGCGGGGAGGAGCGGGACGTGGAAGGTGATGATGTCGGATTCGCGGAAAAGCTGTTCTTGGGCCACGTAGCGGCAAAGTTTGGCCGTTTCAGGGTGGGGAGCGGGGTCGTGGGCCAGGATTTTGCAGCCGAACCCGGAAAGATTTTTTACCACCTCTCTGCCAATGGCCCCGGTGCCGAAGACCCCGACGGTTTTATCGCGGAGCTCGAAGCCCTCCAGGCCCTCGAGTTCGAAGTTCCCTTCCCGGATGCGATGGCTGGCCCGGTGAATTTTTCGGGCCATGGTGAGCAGGAGGGCGAGGGTGAACTCCGAAACGGCGTGGGGGGAATACGAGGGGACGGAGGCGACAGTGATGCCCAGTTCCTTGGCGGCGGCGAGGTCGATGTGGTTGGTGCCGGTGCTGAGCGTGGCCACCAGCCGGGTGCCGCCTTCCGCCAGGGCCTGAAGGCAGGGGCGGTCGACCCGATCATTCACAAAGACAAGCGCAGCCCCGTAGCCACGGCACAGTGGAGCGGTGGAGGCGTCGAGCTTGGTTTCGAGGAATGTTAGCTGATGGCGACCGGAGTTTTCTGAATTCAGGGCGGATTGGAAGTAGGACCGGGAGCTGAAGACCAACGCTTTCACGTTGAAAGATTACAGTTCAACGAGCGGGAGAGCGAGAGCGTTGGAGGGAGATAGCAGATCGAGGATAGGAGATAGGGGGGGGGATCGAAGATGGGAGATGGGTGGAAGGGTAGCCAACCGTTTACGATTACGATTACGTTTACGAGGCCGAGAAGGGTGGGTTGACGAAGGAAGCATCAGGGGAAAGGATGGGAGGCATGGGCCATAAGGGTTGGAGTTCGAAGGTGGCGGGACCGGCGATCGGGCCGTACCGGCAGGCAACGGAGGCGGGGGGTTTTGTGTTTCTTTCCGGACAGTTGGCTTTGGATGAAGAGGGGAATCTGCTGCAGGGTTCCGTGGCTGACCAGACTCGGAAGGTACTGGAACGGGCGCAGAGCCTGCTGAAAGAGGGCGGATTGGCCTTGCGGGACGTGGTGAAGGCGACGGTGTTTCTGACGGACCTAAAGACGTTCCCGGAGATGAATGCGGTGTACGCGGAATTTTTCCCAAAGGATCCGCCCGCCCGATCCACCATCCAGGTGGCGGGCCTGCCCAAGGGTGGGGCGGTGGAGATCGAGTTGTTGGCCCGGCGGGCGGGATCATGACCCAGGAGCAGGTGCTGGAAGTGTTCCGCCGATGCGGAGCGCTTCTGCACGGTCACTTTGTGTTGCGTTCGGGCAAGCACAGTCGGACCTTTTTCCAGTGTGCGCTGGTGCTACAGGATCCCGTGGCGACGGCGGAGCTCTGCGGGGCGCTCGTCACCAAAGTGAAGGTGGAGCGGTGGACCTTTCATTCCGTGGTCTCTCCGGCGATGGGGGGAATCTTGGTGGGCCATGAGGTGGGTCGGCACCTCGGCCGAAGACATATCTTCGCCGAGAAGGAGGAGGGGAAGTTGAAGATCCGGCGGTTTGAGGTGAAGCCCGGGGAGAAATTCCTGGTGGTGGAGGATGTGATCACGACGGGAAGCGCGGTGAAGGAGACGATCGCGTTGGTGCAAGCTGCGGGGGGCGAGGTGGCCGGGGTGGCCTGTCTGGTGGACCGCAGCGAGCAACCGCCCGAGCTGGGGGCCCCGCTTTGTGCCCTCATGAAACTGCCGGTGGAGACCTTCGCAGCCGACCAAGTCCCGCCCGAGCTGCAAAAGATTCCCGCCACGAAGCCAGGCAGCAAGTAAGCCCGATTCCGGCTTGGATTGGGGCCGTTTTTGCGTTCCAATCTCTTTCTGATGAGAGGAATCCGGAAGATCCGATTCGAGTGGGATTTGAAAAAAGTCCCCACCCAAGCCCCCCAGCTGCCCGCCAAGCATGAAATCAAGGAGCTGAAGGAGTATGACGTGGAGGCGATTTGGGAGGGCATGCAGAAGGTGTTCCTCAACGAGAAGAGCTGGATCATCGGCCTGGACGGGCATTTGGAGGAGCTGCGGAAGCGGCTCTTCCCGGAGGGGAAGCCGGTGACGGGGATGGAACTCTTAGCCTTGGTGCACGGGCCGAGGGTGGTGGGAATCAGCGCCTTGTATCCGGTCGCAGGCGAAGGGCCGCATCTGCTTTCGGGAGTAACGATTGACTACGAGTATCAGCGGCGGGGGCTGGGGGCGGCGTTACTGCAGGAGTCGTTGCGCCACCTGGCGGAGAAAGGGCTGGAGACGGCGGCGGTGGTGACGCGGGAGACGGTGCC
>RGTE01000086.1 GCA_010025475.1 Verrucomicrobiota bacterium | reverse complement strand
CGCCAGCCGGGGTCTCGAAGTGGAGGTGAAAAAAATCACTCTGGATCCGCTGGGTGGTTTGGTGGCCCGTGATCTCGTGGTGTATCGGGATTCCGCCCGGGATGAAGAAAGATTGAGGGTGCGCGAAGTGGAGCTGACGCCGAACTGGCTCGCATGGAGATCGGGAGAACCGTTTCTTTCGGGGGCAAGGCTGAGGGATGCCCATATTTCTTGGCCGCTGGCCGATGGGGTGGAAGCCGAGGCACGCAGGGTGGAAGCCGATGTGGAGTTCCGTCCCGGGGAAATCCGGATCCAGCGGCTCCGAGGGCAGGTGCTCGGCCTGGATCTTGATCTCAAGGGCCGGGTGGGTACGGAGGCAGGTCGCCAAGCGGCGCCTCAGGAATTTCCGATCGCCCAACTTTGGCGTCAGGCGGAAGGTGTGTTGCGGGACTTGGGGGGGGCAGCCCCGAAAATTCAGGCGGAATTCAGTTTGGAAGTCGGCCGGCCGGAGCAAAGCCGTGCCGATATTTTGATCACTTCCGCGCGGAATATTTGGCGCGGGGTGCCAATTCCGAGTCTGGAAATCCGCGCTACGATGGCGGAAGGGGCCCTGAAGCTGGAGCGTTTTCAGTTGACCCTGGAGAATGGCGGCTTGGAAGCGTATGGATCGGCCGATTTTGTCCGGGGAAACGGAGGTTTGGAATTTTTCGGCCAAGTCGATCCGGCCAGACTTGCTCTGGCCTTGGGCCCTTCGACTGCCTATGCCTTGCGGGAATTCCGGGCCCAGCAACTTCCCCGGTTGAGCGGCAAGCTGGATGCGGTTTGGAAGGGGGAGCCGAGTTTTTTTGCCTCCTGCCAGATGGAAATCGGGGAGTTCCGGTTGGGGCTTTTTCCGTTTCGAAGCCTCCACGCCCCTTGGGTGACCGACGGCAAGCGTTGGATGGTGCAAGGATTTCGGCTGGAGGCAGTTCCCGCAGGAGCAGTTGACCTGCATCTGGCCTTCGACGGGAAAGCGGAGCTGAAAGGCGGCCTGCGCAGCGATTTGGACTTGAAGGCGCTGGCTCCCTTGTTCGGTCCGGGTGCAGGACCCTTCTTGGGAAGCTTGGAATTCACGGAACCCCCGCAGTTGAATTTTCAGATCTTGGGAGCTGGATTCTCCCCGGATCTGATCCGATTGGAGGGGCGAACGGAAGTTCGGGGCATGCGGTATAAAAATGTGCCGATGGATCAGCTTTCCGCGGATATCGTTTACGCCAACCGTGAGATCCGGGCCACCAATGTGCGGGTGACATCCGGAGGAGGGGAGGGCAAGGGGGAGATTACTTACACCTTGGATCCTCGGTTTGTTTACTTTCACAACGTTGAATCCACCCTGCCGGTCCGGGAATTTTCCCCGGTCTTTGGCGAGAAAGTCCGACAAACCATGGAGCCCTATGATTTCGTCGAACGGCCTTTTGTCACCATGGAGGGAAAGATTGATTTGGAGGAGAAGTTCCGGACAGACATGCGGGCTACCGGAAAAAGTGCGGCAGGTCTTCATTATAATGTGGCTGGTAAAAAGCTTCTTTTTCAAAACGTGGATCTGGAGGTCAAAATCCAAGGTAAAAAAACGGCCGTCAAAACATTGGAGAAAAAGAAAGCCTCGCTCCTGGGGGGCAAAGTGGCCGTGCAGGTGGAGGTGGAAGGGCCGGTCGGCAAAAAGAGGCAGCAAACCCAGATCGATCTCGAGAGCGTGGACTTCGGCAAAACCGTGGAACTGTATTTTGGCAACGGCGGCTATAGCGGCAAGATGAGCGGTCATTGCGAGCTGCAAGGGCCGTCCGGTTCCGATGTCTGGCGGCAATGGACCGGCAAGGGGAGGTTGGAAGTGGAGGATGGAAAGTTCCCGGGTTTGGGAAACTTTGCCAAGGCGATCAATGCGCCGGTGGCCTGGATGGGGGACCTGGGGGAGGGCGCCTCGATGGAGTTTGAGCTGGAGAAAGGAAAACTGGACGTGAAGAGACTCAAAATCTTTTCCAAACTCGTCGAAACCACCGGCCACGGTTTCTACGATATCTCGGCGGACCGGCTGGAAAACTTCTCGATGAAGCAAAACCTGATCGGTCCCATGGGCCTGCCTTTTATGCCGGTCAGCGAAATGCTGGAGGTGGAGGGCAGCGGGTCGCTAAAGAGTCCGGTCTGGACGCCAAAAAACTTTGACGACCAATGAGCCGTTGCGGACTGCATACCTCAACCGCCGGAGGCTTGGGGCAAATGTTGCTCCGGTCTCGGGATTTGGGTGAAGATGCGGCGCAAATATTTGTAAAAAGCAACCGGCAGTGGCGGATCTCCTCCTTGGCGGAATCGGAGGCGAATGCGTTTCGGAGGGGTAAGGCCTTGATGAATCTATGGATCTGCGCCCACGCCGGGTACCTCATCAATGTGGCCGGACAAGGCGAGACTCGAAAAAAATCGATTCAATCCCTCGGGGAGGAATTGGCACGGGCCGAAGAACTGGAGTTGGAGGCCTTGGTGGTCCACTGCGGAAGTCGCGGCGATCTTGGCTCCCAGGAGGCGCGGAAACGGGCCGTGGCTGGATTCATCGAGGCGCTGGAGCGATCGGGAACGATCCGAATCCCCCTGGCTTTGGAGAACTCCGCCGGGCAGGGATCCGCACTGGCCCAAGACATCGGAGAGTGGGGGGAGTTGGTGGCGGGTCTGCCGCATGCACGGGGAGCCGCCTGTCTGGATACGGCCCATGCCTTTGCAGCGGGCCACGATCTGACCCGGGCGGAGGGAAGAGATCAGTTGATCCGGGAGGTGAAGGAAAAGATCGGGTGGGACCGGGTCAAGGTGTTGCACGTGAACGACTCGAAATCCGCTTGTGGCTCCCACGTGGATCGGCACGAACACCTGGGGCGCGGGAAGATCGGGGCGGCTTCACTGCGATCGTTTCTCCGGAACCCGGCGCTGCGGGGCATCCCGAGAATCGGGGAACTGCCTCCCGGGGAAAAAGAAGACAGGGATAACCTCAAATTTCTTCGAAGTTGCGGCTGAGAGGCGGATGTTCAAAACAGGCGGAAGGTGCTAGAACAGGCATCATGAAGGCATCCGATCTCCGGGGGATTCTCACCTATATTCCCAGCTTCCGGGACAAGCTCTTCGTTCTCAGCGTGGACAGTGCCGTGCTGGAGGACGAACGGGCGGCGAGTCTATTCCTGGATATCTCGGTTTTGAGAAGCCTGAACATCCGGGTTGCCTTGGTCCACGGCGCCAGTGCCCGGATCAAAAAGATCGCCGCGGAAATGAAGGTGAAGCCGTCCGATGTCGATGGCCTGGGGGTGACGGATGAAGCGACCTTGCGGGTGGCGGAACGGGCGGCCAATTCCTACAGCCATGATATCCTGCAGCATTTGGCGGACGTGGATCTGAAAGGCGCGGTTACGAATGCGATCATCGCCCACCCGGCGGGAATCCTGGGGGGCGTGGATCACCAATGGACGGGCCGGGTGGAACGGGTGGATAGCAAGTTTCTCGAGGCTTTGCTTGATAACGGAATTATCCCTGTGATTCCGCCCTTGGGGGTGGATGGCGATGGCCGGACCTACCGGGTGAATTCCGACGGGGTAGCCCTGGAGGTGGCGGAGGCTTTACGGGCCGAAAAGCTGATCTTTCTGACCGGCGGCGGAGAACTGCCCAAGAACGGGAAAAAGCCGGCCCAACTTTCCGTGGAAGAGGCCACGGAATATCTCAAAAAGAAGAAGGCTGAAATCAGCCAGGAGATCGCTTCCAAGCTGGAGCACGGCTTGCGGGCTTGTAAGGAGGGGGTGAGCCGGGCCCACATTCTGGACGGCCGGGAGGATGAGGCTTTGTTGGACGAGCTCTTTTCGAGTGAGGGTGTCGGAACCATGATCTACGCGGACGAGTACACCGAGATCCGGAAGGCCCTGAAAAAGGACGTGCGGTCAATCATGCGGCTGATTGGCAGTTCGGTGGCGGCTGAAGAGCTTTTACGGCGGACTCGGGCCCAGGTCGCGGCCGACATCAGCGACTACAGTGTTTTTGAAATCGACGGAAACATGGTGGGTTGCGTGGCGATTCACCCCTTGGAGGGAAAAACCGCGGAGATGGGATGCCTCTTTGTTGCCTCGGGTCACGAAAACGCGGGAATCGGAAAAAAACTGATGCTCTACGCGGAAAACCGGGCCCGGGAGCTGGGCATGAAAAAACTGCTGGCCCTCTCGACCCAGGCCTTCAATTACCTGCAGAGCAAGGGAGGGTTCTCCGAAGGAACGGTGGAGATGTTGCCGGCCGCCCGAAAAGCCTCGTACGAGGCCAGTGGTAGGAATTCAAAGATTCTCTGCAAGGATCTTAGCTGACCGGGCGGGGACTGCCCAGAGTCAGCAGGGCGATGCCGGCGACGGCCAGGCCCATGCCCACCAGTTCCACCGCGGAGAGTTGGCGAAGCTCTCCCCGAAACAGGATGCCCACCAAAATCGGCCCCAGCACCACCAAGGTGTTGGTCAGGCTGGAGGCTTTGGCCAGGCCAAAATGGGAGCCCACGTAACCGAAAGCCAGGAACACCAGAGGGGAGATTCCCCAAACCGCCCATAGGATCAGGTTTCTTTTTTGTTCCCACCAGACCGTGCCGAGAGTGTCGGCCAAGGTGCTGAGGGCGACGCATGTGGCGACGGCGAACCAAGGGGAGAGGAGTAGGTTTTTCATATCCCCAGTCTAGTCCAGGGGACTTTTCGAAAAAACAGGGGATTTAGCCGGGAGGCCAGCCGAGATGACGTCCACCCAAAAGATGAAGATGAAGGTGGGGGACAGTTTCCCCGCCGTCCGGTCCGTTGTTCATGACAAGGCGGTATCCGGTTTGGTCCAGTTTCAGCTGGCGGGCGACTTTTTGGGCGGCGGCGAAGAGATGGCTGAAGACGGCATGATGTTCCGGCGGAACG
>RGTE01000085.1 GCA_010025475.1 Verrucomicrobiota bacterium | reverse complement strand
TCGCTTCAACAAGCTTCCGCTGTGATTTTTACCGAATTTCGCTTTTCGATTTTCCGAATCCCCTAACCCCTGCCCCTAAACAAACCACCGATACAGCATCAGGTACACCAGCACGCCCGTCACCGAAACAAACATCCAACTGGGCCAAAGCCAGCGGGTGATGTTCTTGTGACGGTCAAACTTTCCGGTGAAGGCGAACCAAAGCGCCGCGAGGATGAACGGCAGGTTCACCATCGCGAGGATGGTGTGCGGGATCAGCACGCCCAGGTAGACCGTCCGCGGCCAGCCCTGCATGGGAAACAGCTTCGGGCCCACGGTGAACTTGTGGACCAGATAGCCGGCCAAAAAAAGGGACGAGACCACAAACGCCGCAATCATCAGCTTCCGATGCGCCTCCTTGTTGCCCCTCCGGATCTGGATGTAGCCGGCGGTCAGGAGGACCACCGTGAGGCTGTTGAGGATGGCATTGAGCAGCGGCAGGTCTTGAAAATTCATCGCCGGTTTCCCTCCCCCGCTTCCCGCATCAGGTCGCCCAGATCGGGCAGCGCCCGCCCCAGCAACTGCCCGCCGGTGCCGTCGTAGTACCCGCGGACTCTGCCCTGGCCGTCGACCAGCGCCACTTTCGTGCTGTGCAGCATCTTGCCGGCCTGAGGCACGGCCGCCGGCGGATTCTCCTCCACCGGTAGCTTGAACCCCTCCCGTGCGATCCGGAACACCTCCGGCAACGGACCGGTGAGCAGCCAGAAATTCTCCCCGGCGCCCATCCGCTGGCCGTATTCCCGCAGCCTCGCCGGCGTGTCGGTCTCCGGATCGACGGAAATGGCCACCACCCGCACCTGTCCCTTGGTGCGGGCCACGGCCCGGGAGAGTTCCACCATCTGGCTGATTAGCGCGGGACAAGGACCGGAACAGCTGGAGAAAAAGAAGCCGGCAAACCAAATCTCCCCCTTCAAGTCGGCCAGGGATCTCGGTTTTCCGTCCCGCTCCACCAGCTGAAAATCCGGGAGCTGGCTTAACACGGGAAGTTCGCGGAAGTCGTGGCGTTCCGCGGCCAGCCACATCTCCCGCATTCCGCCCAGCATCACCCCGAAAAGACCGAAGGCGAGCAGGGTCCAGACAATGGTGGTGAGTCGGCGGTTGGCGGGTCGGGGACCCGGGGCGGCCGGGACCGGCCGGGTCACGAACGGCGGCTGACTTGGAACGCGCAGGCCATCACCAGGACCAGCGTGACCGCAATCACGATGGAAAAGTCCTGCGAAAGGTCGGCCGGAAGCGGCATTCCGGGTTTGGTCGCCAACAAACCTTGCAAGGCGTTATGCGCGTAGCTCAAGGGATTGAAGCGCATCAGCACGCGGACCCATTCGGCTGATCCACCCGGCGGGAACAGGGCGCCGCTCAGCAGCCAGAGCGGAACAAAGAGGAGGTTGATGACCGCATGGAATCCCTGGGTGGAATCCATCGGCCAAGCCAAAAGAAATCCGAGCGCGGTTAAGCCGACAGCCAGCACACTCATCACGGCCACGAGGTAAGCCAACACCCGGAGATCCGGATGATGATCCGCGTAGGGGGCCACCAGAACCACCGTCAGGGCCTGCAACACCGCCAGAATCGCCCCGCCCATCAACTTGCCGAACAGGATCGCCGCCCAACCGGAGGGCGCCACGAGCACCCCCTGCAGAAAACCTTCCTTGCGGTCTTCGATGATGGAGACCGTCGAAAAGATCGCCGTGAACAGGATGATCATGAGAATGATTCCGGGAAAGAAATAGGACAGGTAGTCGAGCCGGTCGCGGGATCCGGCCTGAACGAGAGAGTTGCCAACGCCCGAACCGAGCAGGAACCAGAAGAGCACCGGGGTGGCCAAGGCCCCGATCACCCGGTTTTTCTGCCGGAGGAAACGCATGATTTCGCGCAGGGCGAGGCTGTAGGCGGCTCTCAACATTTCAGATTTCCCCCGGGGAAGAGGACCACGGTCTTCCGGTTTTTTGGATGAAAAGATCCTCCAAGGTGGGCCGGCACAGGGTCACGGACGTCACTTCCTTTCCGTACTGGCGCCAGAGGCGGATCGCCAGGGGGGCGGCGACACCGCGGACGGGCACGACCTTGACCGAGGCCGGCTCGGCCGTGGCCTCGATTTCCCCTTCCCGCCGGATTTTGGCGGCCAGTTTTTTGGGCTGATAACTACCCAAGCGGACATATTCCTTGCCGAGCGAGGAGCGCAGTTCGGCCACCGGACCGGAGGCGACGGAGCGGCCCTGGTCGAGCAGGAGAATTTCATCCGCCGGCTCGGCCTCTTCCAACAGATGGGTGGTGAAGAGGACACTGAGTTTCCGGGTGTTGCGGATGCCGGAAATGATGCTCCAAAGCTCCGCCCGGATGGCGGGATCCAGGCCCGTGGTCGGCTCGTCCATCAGGAGAATGCTGGGACGGGTGAGCAGGGCCTTGGCAATTTCCACACGGCGCCGGAGGCCGCCCGAGAGGCTTTCCACATAATCCCCTCCCCGATCCTCGATGCCGAGCGCCTCAAGGTTCTTGTTGATGCGCTTTTCCAGATCGTGGGACTCCAGTCCATAAAGATGGCCGTGATGGCGGAGGTTTTCCCGGACGGTGAGTTTCATGTCCACGGCGGGGTTCTGGAAAAGGACGCCGATTTTCCGGCGGATCGGCGTGGGGAACTCGCGCAGGCTCCTTCCGGCGATGGAGATCTCCCCATCCTGCAGGGCGAAAATGGTGGAGAGAATTTTGAAGAGGGTGGTCTTGCCGCTGCCGTTCGGGCCGAGGATGCAGAACATGCCGCCCTCCTCGAGGCGGAAGGTGATGTTGTCGAGGACCCGCTTGCGGCCGTAGGCGTAGCCGACTCCCTCCGCCTCCACCGCCGCCAAAGACGCCGTTGCCATGAACCCGCACTCTGATGGGAAGAGCGGAATCGGTCAAGCCGATGGGCTTTTCGGGTGCGAAAAAGAGGCGATCCGGGAGGCGGTGGCCCGGAAGTGCGATCAACGGCGGGAAAAATTCTCGCTTGGGCCGTTTAGGCGGGCGGGCACACCCTGCTGGCGAAGGAAGCTCTCGATCAGAAACTTGGCCTGGACCGGCAAAGGACGGGTGCCGAAGGAGCGGGAAAGGGAAATTTCGCACTGGTGGGCGATTTCCTGGGTGTCCATCCCCCGGGCCTTGGCGTGGTCGACGGAAAGCGAAAGGCGGCTCTTCCAGTAGTTCATCCGGTTATCGGCGCACTGATGCTGCTGGGCATCGGCGACCGCTTGGGCAAATCCCCAGACTTCCCTTTGAAGATCCTCCGCCATGCGGGAGGCGTGCAGACCCGGATGATGCTGCGTGACGCGGGAAATCATGATTTCGATGCGAACTATTGGTAATTTTTATGTCTTTGACAATAAATAAGTTACGGAAAAATGATCTAATTCTTAAAATATTGAAAACCAACGACTTAAAACAAAAGGCGCGGGAACCTTTTCCCGCGCCTTTTGCCAAACACTAGGAGATGCAATCGAAAACTAAGTTGATAGACAGGCGAAGGGCGAAAACGTTCAAACTATTTTCAACTATTTCAGCCATCGGATGGCCATAAAGCCGGCCACTCCCAGGAGGAAAAGTAGGGTGACCGCCACTTCCAGATACTTTTCGATGTGAGGACGGATGGCCGGTCCACCCAGTCGGATCACGGCGGCCACGAGAAAGAATCTCCCCGCCCGGCCGAGGATCGAGGCGGAGACCAACGTGGGAATCGGCACCGCAAACACGCCGGAGGCCACCGTGAACACCTTGTACGGAATCGGGGTAAAAGCCGCGGTCAGGATAAAGAGAAAGGCGTTTTGCTGGTAGAACCCCTCGACTTTTTGGAAGGTGGCTTCGGTGAAGCCGGGCACATGGGCAAAGAACCAAGGTGCCAGTGCCTCCCAAAAGGCATGTCCGATCCACCAACCAAAGACTCCCCCGGCCACCGATCCCACCGTGCACCAAAAGGCAAAATGGGCCCACTTTTTCGGATGGGCAAAACAGAGCGCCATCAACAGGACGTCCGGCGGAATGGGAAAAAAGCTGGATTCGATAAAGGCAATCGCGACCAGTGCCGGAACGGCCTGAGGGGTCGCCGCCCAGTGGATCGTCCATTGGTAAAGCCGCCGCAGCAGGTTCGGCTTGGGCTGCTGTTTCATTTCAATCTCCGCTCCGCCCCAGCGAATCGTTTTCCACCGGTCCTTGAGAGCCACCGCCACGAATCCGCCCACCGCCAACGCGGCCAGGGCCACGATTCCATTGGGAGGCAGGATTCCCTTCCAGCCTAGGATTCCAGCCAACAAAAGAATCGCCCCGGCCACCCCGGCGGCGAGCTTACGCAAGGATTTGTCCGAGTCAGTCATGCGGAAGGAGAATCCAAGGAAAGCCGCGGGGAAACAAGTGCGGAGCCTAAGGCCGGGAGATTTGCAGCCGCATAAACCGCCGGTTGGTCGATCCCGTTCCCACCGTGTCCTCCACCGTCACGGTCTGGGAGGGGCTGGCATTGGTGTAGGGATTTGTCGTGCTCGACCACAGGACGGTGGCGTTGCTGAAGCCGAACAGATCCCCCGCCGCCTGTGAACCTCGTAAACGATGTCCGTGGCGCTCTTTTGGCGGTTAAATCTCAGTGACAGTTTGTTGTTCGTCATCTTCATCTCCGGCAAACCATTCGTTACCGGAATGGTGGGATTCATCCCCAAGGCGTACTTCACCAGGTTGGCGATGCCATCGCCGGCATAGGAGTTGGTATCAGCCGCGGAAGCGGTGCCCGCCGCCGAACCAAACCACTGGTTTTTCCAACTGTCCAAGGATCCGACGATGGAAGTCGGGTCGGTCACGGAGTTGTTGTTCGTGTTCAGATCCCCTCCCCCGGAAACGATGAAGGTGGTCGTGAGAGAAGTTGTCTGGTTGGTGTCCACCATCACCTCGAG
>RGTE01000084.1 GCA_010025475.1 Verrucomicrobiota bacterium | reverse complement strand
GAGGAGCGCCTGTCAAAAGGTGAGCGTGGGCGAGGCGGCCCTCCTTGGCGGCTCCGGCAAAAATCTCCTCAACGCGGGAGGGAGGGAAAGGCACGGCGGAGTTCCTCCTGGATGCGGGCAAAGGTCTGTTCGCGGGAACCGGACGCATCGATTAGCTTCACCCGCTGGGGCTGGTGCTTGGCCAGTGAGCGGTAGCCTTCGGCCACGGCTTCGTAAAACTTGAGGTCGAGATCTTCCAACCGGTCCTTTTGCCCGGCGGGACGCGGGCGGCGCAGGGCCCGGCTCCGCGCCTCGGAGGGATCCAGATCCAGGACGAGGGTCAGGTCCGGCTCCCGCTTGGCGATGGCAAACCGGTTGATGAAAGCGACATCCTCCATGGGCAGGCCGCGGGCGTATCCCTGATAGACAGTGGTGGAGTCGTGGAACCGGTCGGCCACGACCCACTCTCCCTTGGCCAAGGCGGGATGGATGAGATGACGAACCAGTTCCGAGCGGCTGGCCGCAAAAAGGAGAAGTTCTGTCTCCGCTTTCATGTGGTCCCCGTCGGCATCGTGTTTCAGCAGATGGCGAATCTTTTCCCCGACGGGGGTTCCGCCCGGTTCGCGGACCTCGTGGACCTTCAACCCCGTGGAGCGGAGCCAGTCCAGCGTCAGGCTGATTTGGGTGCTTTTGCCGCACCCTTCTGAGCCTTCGAAGGTGACGAAGCGTCCCGGTGCCGTCATGCCGGCACGTCGAGGGCAGCGGTGGCGATGGCGGCGATTCCCTCACCGCGGCCAACGAAACCGATTTTTTCGTTGGTGGTGGCCTTGAGATTGACTTGGTCTTCCTTCACCCCGAGAGCGGCGGCGATTTTCTTTCGCATGGCCGGGAAATGCGGCACCAGTTTGGGGGCTTCGGCCATGAGGGAGGCGTCCACATTCAGGATCGTGGCCTTGCGTTCCTTGGCGAGACGGGCGGCTTCCGCCAGAAAAATGGTGCTGGCGGCACCTTTCCATTTCGGATCGGTGTTGGGGAAATGGGTGCCGATATCGCCGGCGGCAAGGGCGCCTAGGACGGCGTCGGTCAGTGCGTGGAGAAGGACGTCGGCATCACTGTGGCCCTCCAGGCCCCGGTCGTGCGGGATGGTGATCCCACCCAAGATTAAAGGTCGTCCCGGCACCAAAGGGTGAACGTCATATCCCATGCCTACGCGTAACATGGGAAAATCATGTCTTCGCGCCTCTTTTGAGCCAACGGTTTTCCTGCAACTTCTTGGCAGAGGCAGGGTCGACAGTGCGAAGAACCCCCCGTATCCTTCTCCCATGCACGTCCACATCACTCCGCGTCATCTCCCGTTGACCGACGGGATCGATACTTATGTCAAAAACAAGCTTTCCCATCTGGATCATTTTGAGGGCCGGATCCTGGGTGCCCACGTGGTTCTCTGGCACGACCATAGCGCACCGCCCAAAAAGCAATTTCGCGTAAAAGTCCACCTGGCACTGCCCGGGCCGGATCTTTTTGCCGAGGCAGGGGAGGACGACCTCTACGCCGCCATCGACAAGGTGGAGGAAAAGTTGAACGGGGAGCTGCGCAAAAGAAAAACCAAGATGGTGGATCGGCGCCGACATGTGGAGGCTCGGCGCAAGGAGCGGATCCGGAGATTTGGAAGATAGGACCTAAAACTCACCAAGGTGCGTGCGGCCTTGGCGGACGCCTCGGCGAGGCGTTCTTATCCTAGATTCAGTTATGTCGGATGTGGCGTATTGGACGGTGGTGCATGGGTTGAAGGGATTTTTTTCCTGTTTTTGCCGGGTGGAAAAGTATCGGACCCGGGAAGTGCCGGCTGGCCCGTGGATTTTGGCCAGCAACCATCTCAGCCACTTTGATCCGCCGCTGATTGCCGGGGCTTTCCGGCGGCCGTTGGATTTTTTGGCGATGCGGGAGCTTTTTCGTCCCGCTTGGTTTGGCTCCCTTCTTCGGGCCGCCAACGTCATTCCCGTTGGTCGCCGTCAGGCCGACACCACCGCCCTGAAGGCGGCGCTCGGCCGTTTGCAAAAAGGAAGGATCGTCTGTGTTTTTCCGGAAGGAGGCCTGCGAACCGGCGCCACCTCCGTGCTGGGTGGAGCGGATCTGACCGAGGGCGTGGCGTTGCTGGCGAGCCGCGCGGGGGTGCCTGTGCGTCCGGCGGTCATCGTGGGCAGCGACCAGCTTTATGCCGGGCAAAACTGGATTCGCCGACCTCGCGTTCTGGTGGCGGTTGGGGAACCCCTGCCGCCTCCGGCCAAACAGGAGAAACGCTCGGGATGGGTCCAACGATTGGGACAGGAGATGCGGAAGGTATATGAGGAGGCCCGCCATCGGCACAGCCTCCATCCCCACGAATTACCCCACACCCCGCAGGAGCGTTGGAAGGCGGGACGGTGATTGATTGGTTCCATCGCTGGCAGTCGGACCTGGTGGATGCCGCCGCCTTTGCCGGAATCGGATTCTGGCAGCTGCTCGGTCGGGCAGGGCGGCATAGCCCGGCCGATTGGGACCGGTACGCAGAGGATTGGTTGAGGAAAGGGGCGGAGGAATTTTACCAAGCGCCGGAAAAAGTTCCGGGATCGCTCGTTCCGGGTCGGCAGCAGATTTCCAGTCCAGTCCCTTGCGACCGGAAAGAGAACAACGTCGTCCATCTGCGCGTCTGGCCGGGGAAGGAGGGGATGAAATCGCCGGCGATGATTCTTCTCCACTCGCTCTTTTCCGCCAGCGACGTCGGCTACGTCCACTGGGCTTCGGTTTTAAACCGGTTGGGATGGACGGCGATTTTCTATGATCTGCCCTATCATTATCGGCGCCGACCCAAGGGAACCTGGAGCGGCGAGCTGGTTTTCGGTGGGAATCTCATCCGGAGTGCCGAGACCATCCGGCAGGCAGTGGCCGAGACGAGGATGATTGCGCGGATGGCCCGCAAGGCCGGCGCGCCGAAAGTGGGGCTGTGGGGAATGAGTCTGGGCGGATGGGTGGCCTCGCTGGCTCTTTGCCACGAACCGGATTTTGCCTGTGCCTGGCTGGTGCAACCGATTCCCGATGTGGCCACGGCGATCTGGGACTCTCCCGGCGGGTGGGTGATCCGGCGACAGATGGAGGCGAGGGGACTGAGCCGTGAACAAGCCTCAAAAATGCTGCCGATCGTCTGCCCTTCTTTTGGAAGACCAAAAGTCGTCGCGGAAAAAATCCTTTTGGTGGGCGGGCGGCATGACCGGATCGCCCGGCCGAATCAATTGCGTTCCTTGGCCAAAGACTGGGGGGGCGCCCATTACCGGGAAGTAGGACAGGGGCACATTGGGTATCAAGCGATGCCCATGGCTTGGCGGTGGGGGACTGGACTCATGCCGGATCTCTTTGAGCGTCAAAGGTAAGCAAAGTTTCATCTTGGAATTGAAAAGGTCGTAGGTTCGGGCATAGTTAACACGTTTGAGGCACCGCCATCCGGAACGCTGGACTGGCACAACCGAAGGAGCCCATTCCGTGGCAACGGCAGGAGCAAAAAAGACGCGGTCGAAGGAGAAACCGGGCAAGTCCCCGGCGGTTCTGCCTACCCTCACACCCGCCGAACGCGTCGAACTTCTCCGCAAGATGGTTTTGATCCGGCGCTTTGAGCAAAAGGCCGCCCAGGCCTTCATGCAGGCCAAGATCAAGGGCTTCTGCCATCTCTACATCGGTCAGGAAGCGGTCGCGGTCGGGTCCATTTCCACGCTTCACGAGGGCGATGCAGTCATTACCGCCTACCGGGATCACGGTCATGCGTTAGCCCGGGGCATGAGTTCGCGGGAGTGCATGGCCGAACTTTTCGGAAAAATCACCGGTTGTTCCCGCGGCAAGGGGGGATCGATGCACTTTTTCAGCAAGGAAAAGCATTTCCACGGGGGACACGGGATCGTCGGGGGGCAGACGCCCTTGGCGGCCGGGATCGCCTTTGCCCAGAAGTACAACCAGACCGGAGAGGTCACGGTCTGCTACCTCGGCGACGGTGCGGTCAACCAGGGCGCCTTCCACGAGGCCCTCAACCTGGCGGCCCTTTGGAAACTTCCGGTGATTTACGTGATCGAGAATAACGAGTATGCCATGGGCACAAGCCAGTCGCGCAGTTCGGCCGGCTATCCCCTGGTGAAGCGGGCGGACGGCTACGACATGGCGGGCATCACGGCCAACGGGTCCGACCTGGATGATGTGCGAGAAAAAATGTGGGACGCGGTGCAACTGGCCCGCACGGAAAGCCTGCCGTCGCTGGTGGAGATCAAGACCTACCGCTATCGGGGCCATTCGATGTCCGATCCGGGCCACTACCGGACCAAGGACGAGATTGAGAACCGAAAGAAGGAGGCCGACCCGCTCGCCCTTTATCGCGACCGCCTCTACAAGGAAAAGGCCCTGACCGAGAAGCAGTACGAGGAGATTGAACGGCAGTGCGTGGCTGAGGCGGAAGATTCCGTGGCCTTTGCCGAATCCTCGCCCGAGCCTGAAGTGGCCACCGTGTTTGAGGACATTTTCGCCCCGGAAGACCAGATGCCGGAGTTCCGGCCCCCGATCGGAAGCTAGTCATGGCCGTAATCACGATGCGTGAGGCGCTCAACCAGGCGTTGAGCGAAGAGATGGAGCGGGATGAGCGGGTGTTCCTGATGGGCGAGGAGGTCGCGGAATATCAGGGCGCCTACAAAGTCAGCTCCGGTTTGCTGCAGAAATTCGGTCCGAAGCGTGTCATCGACACCCCGATCAGCGAATCCGGTTTTGCGGGCCTGGGCGTGGGCGCGGCCATGATGGGGCTGCGGCCCGTGGTGGAGTTCATGACCTGGAGTTTTTCCATGGTGGCCTACGACCAGATCGTGAACAACGCCGGCGCGATCCGTTACATGAGCGGCGGCCAGTACTCCATCCCGATCGTCTTCCGCGGTTCCTCCGGGGCCGGGTTGCAGGTGGGGGCCACCCACTCGCACACGCCGGAAAACTGGTACGCCAACGTCCCGGCCCTCACCGTGATCACCCCGGGATTCCCGGACGACGCCAAAGGTTTG
>RGTE01000083.1 GCA_010025475.1 Verrucomicrobiota bacterium | reverse complement strand
TATCGCTGCGTTTGAACCGAACGATGTAATCCTGAAAAGCCTCGATGCCTTTTTGGGCAGCGGTCTGGTCGTACTGCGGTTCCCGGGCTGCCTTCATCCAGACAAACCCGATCTGGTACTGGGCGTCGTCGATCAGGTCGTTCTTGGGGTATTTATCGAGGACTTCCTCGTAAAACTTCACAGCCTCAGGCCATTTCTTCTGTTTCTCGCGAGCCAAGCCGCAGGAAAAAGTGGCGAGCGGGGCATACGGGCCAAACGGGGCGACGCGGATGATTGTTTCGTAAATTTTCACCACCTTGTTCATGTCGGCCGGCATGGGGATCTTCCAGAGCATCTGGGGTTGGCCGGCGAGGAAGACGTTGCCGATCGCAAACATCCGCTCAATCGCCAGGTCCCAGTACTGGTTGGCGGAGGATTCCTCAACCAGCTTCTTGTAGGCCTCGAACGCGTCCCAATAGCGGGCGAGGTGCTCCAGCATCTCCCCGACTTTGTATTGGGCCTCGTTTTTCCGGAAATCGTCCGGGTTGTCTTTGGCGAAGTCCTGGTAAATCTTCAGGGCCTGCTCGAAATATTTCAGGGAGTTTGCGTTGGAATCCCCGCCCCGTTTTTCCGTCTCTTTCCGAAGACGCATGGCCTCCGCTTTTCGTTCCTTGCCAAGTTCGCGCGCCGCGGCGGCCGCCTCCCTGTCGCCCAACTCGTCCGCCCGTTCAGCCGATGTGAATTGCTCCTCCGCGTCCCGGTCGATCGCCTCAATCTGCTCGTAGGCTTTCCCAATACTTTCGGCGCTGCGGGCTGACGCGAGGACATCGGTGGGCGAGCCCTTGTTGCCGAGAACGTCGGACTCAAAGGTGAAGCCTTCGCCCGGGGTGTAACTGGAAAAGTTAAGGGGAATCGTGGTGGCGCCTTGGGCCAGCCAGTTGCCCTTGGAATCAATGTATCCCCAGGTGGGGCTGCGTGATTCTCCATCCAGCAAGTGCGGACCGAGCAGGATCCGGGCCTTGCCGCCGGAAAATCCCCTTTCGACCCCTTGGATTTGGGCGGTGGTATCCTGCCTTCCTTCAGTGCCAACCCGGGAAGTGGCGGTGCTGGCGGGAGCCGTGTGGGATACAAAAGCCTCGGTGATGACTTCCTTTCCCTCAGGATTCACAAATCTCCAAACCCCACCCTGGAAATCCTTTCCTTCCCTGGTTCCGCCGACATTCACGGCCGCCAAGCCACCCTTGCGATCGATGAAGCCCCACTTGCCGTCCGCAAAGGCACCGCACCGATCCTCCTGAAAGAAGTAGACCTGTTCAAAGCGGGCCGAGATCACCATTTCACCCGATTTATCAATAAAGCCCCATCTGCCCTTCAACTGCACGGCGGCCAGTCCCTGGCGAAAGACCGCGGCATTTTCGTACCTGGGTTCCACCAGAAACTTTCCCGAACGGTTGATGAAGCCCCATTGGCCGCCTTCTTTGACCGCCGCTGCCTGATCACTGAAGAGATAGGCGTCCTCAAAGCGCGGTTCGATGATGAATTTGCCTTCCCCGTTGATGAAGCCCCACTTGCCGTCTTTTTTGACCGGCGCCAGGAAGTCGGAGAAGGGAAGAGCTTCCTCGAATTGGGGCTCGAGCACAAATTTTCCGGCTGAATTCACATAACCATAACGGCCCCACCAGGTCTTTTTGGGCCGCAAATCGATCCCCGAATCAGATTGTGAAAAGGAGGAGTCTAGTCCAATAAAAAATCCGCAAAAAGCTAATAGCCAGATACTTGTAATTGTGAGGCGGTTCACACTCTCTTCAGATTAAGGAGAGGCTGGAGTCCGTCAAGGAACTGGAAATGCTTCTTCTGCGACGACAGGCAGGGTAGTTTTTAGACGATGCAGAAATCGTTTGTCTTATTCGTTTTGGCCGGAACGGCCTTAGCGGCATGGACGGCGCAAGCAGAGGGGACCAATGCGCCCGCGGCCTCAAAGCCCTTTGTGGTGATGGCCTATAACGTGGAAAACCTGATGGATGTCGACCGGGTGGCACCTTACGACGAGTACGCGGAAATCCCCGACGACCCCAACAGCTACAGTCCGGGCAAGCTTCTGCGCAAGCTCAAGACAATTGCCAAAGTTCTGAAGTCCATTCAGAGCGGCAAGGGTCCCGATGTGGTAATTTTGAACGAGCTGGAGGTGGACCACACCCCTGAATCCACCGTCACCGACCTGAAGGAGTTCCTGAAAAAATATGAAGGCACAACTTATGAAAAAATGCTGACTACAGAACTCAGTGACGAACTCCGTGGGCTCCCTGTGGAGGCCTGGTTGCTCAAGGCTCTCGAGGATGAGGGGTTAAAAGGCTATGCGATCTTGGTGGGGGACGTTCCGCCGGATGCGGACGAGCACGAGAAAGCGATCAAGGTTGGAATCCTTAGCCGTATCCCCGTGTTGGACCATAAGACCCACTTCACGGAAAAGGCGCGGGGGATTCTTGAGGCTAAACTGGATGTGGGTGGGCATCCGATTTTCGTCTTGGGAAATCATTGGAAGAGCGGGGCCGGCAATCCTGCGATGGAAAATGTCCGATTGGGGAACGCCAAGACGGTAAGGGACCGGTTGGACCAAATTTTAAAGGAAGATCCCCATTCCGATGTCATCATTGGTGGTGACTTCAACACGCAGTACAACCAGGGGCAGCGATATCCCTTCATGCCCAAGACCGGGTTGCAGGATGTTCTCGGCTCACAAGGGGAAGCGGGCATTTTTGCCAAAACAGACGGACCAGATCTCTACAACCTTTGGTTTGATCTAGCTCCGGAAAAACGCTTTTCGGATGAATATGGCGGGGAGTGGGGCACCTTGATTCAACTCCTTGTCACCCGAGGACTGGGGGACGGGCAGGGAGTCGACTATGTCCCGGGGAGTATTACCCAAGTCCGGATCTCCGATCTAAACGCCCAAGGCCCGCTGCAGTTGCCGTGGCGCTGGACCAACTACGGTCCCGGTTGGGGAGCCAGTGACCACTTCCCGGTGACGGCCGAATTTCAGATCGCCAGCGGCCAGCCGCCACTTTTCCCTTCCCACTCTTGGGGCACGGTGGCGCCGAAAGAGGCCTTGAAAGTAGGCTTTGATCGGATCGACCGGGACAAGTTGAGAAACGCATCGGTTCTGAAAAACGCCACCCCAGAAGAGCTGGCGAAGGCCATGGGGGAAATTTTTATCGTGGATGCGACCTTCTCAAAAATTCGTCCTCTCGAGGTTGAGGTCGACGGAAAATCCTATTCCCTGCACTCCTACGATAAAAACCTCAAGGATGTCCTGCGGATGGAGCCGAAGGGCAAGGCGATGAAGTTTTTGGGCGAGCTGGGACTCTATAAAGGCAAACTTCAGTTCGTGGTCCAGGACCCGAGCTGGATCAAATAACCCTCAGGCGCGGCGTGCCTCCCGGGTGAGCCGGCCCAGGCGCTGCTCAATTTCCGGGGTCAGCTGCTCCCAACGGAAACGCCAAGCCCAGTTGCCGTTTTCCCGTCCCGGAACATTCATCCGCGCCGAGGAATCCAGCCCGAGAACATCCTGCATAGGGTAAAGGGCGGTGTTGGCGTTGGACCGTAAAGCCAAGGCGATCAGGTCCCAGTGAATCTGGGAACCGTCACATTTTAGGTAGGTGCGGATTGAATGCCTCTCCCGCTCAATCTGTTCAGCGGTGCGTGTGGAGTCCTGGCCGGGCTCGCTCCGATACCAACCCACCGTGGTATCGTTGTCGTGGGTGCCGGTATAGACCACACAACCGGAGGGATAGCTTTCCGGGCGAAATTCTTCGGCTTTCGGGTCATCCCCAAAGGCAAACTGGAGAATCCTCATTCCGGGATATCCCAGGCCATCGCGGAGTTTCTCCACATCCGGGGTGATCACCCCGAGGTCCTCCGCAATGATTGGCATGGTGCCGAGCGCCGCCTTGGCGGCATCGAACAGCTTCCGGTCCGGACCCGGGACCCACTTGCCTTTGACCGCGGTCGGCTCGGTGCCGGGAATCTCCCAGTAGGCGGCAAAGCCGCGGAAGTGGTCGATCCGGACGATGTCATACAACGAGAAGGCAGCCTTGAGGCGGGAAGTCCACCAGGCGTAACCCTCCTTCTCGTGGACATCCCAACGGTACAGGGGATTTCCCCATCGTTGGCCGGTGGCACTAAAATAATCAGGTGGGACGCCGGCCACGACGGTGGGTTGGCCGTCCGACTCCAGGGAGAAAAGATCCGGTCTGCACCAGACATCGGCGCTATCGTGAGCCACGAAAATGGGCACATCCCCGATGATGGAGACCCCCCGGGCCTTGGCCTCGCGCCTCAAGGCATCCCATTGATGAAAAAAAAGGAACTGGAGAATTTTGGCCTGGCGGATTTGGGTGGCGTGTTCTTTCCGGGCCGCCTGCAGGGCTTTCGCCTCGCGTCGGACCAGCGGGGTCGGCCACTTCACCCAAGGTCCGTTGCCGTAATGCATCTTCAGAACCGTGAAAAGGGCGTAATCCTCGAGCCATGCGTGGTGTTCCTCCTCAAACTTGGCCAGACCGGCCTTGAGCTGGGCGGAGGCTCTTCGCGCGAAGGAACGGGCCGCCTTCTCCAGGATCGGAACCCGGGATTCAATCACCGGCCCGTAATCGACCCGGTCCTCCGGAAAAACGGGGAATTTCTGCAAATCCGCCTCAAGCAGCAGCCCCTCCTCTCGCAGGGCCTCGAAGGAGATCAACATGGGGTTGCCGGCGAATGTCGAAAGGGTCTGATAAGGCGAGTCGGCGTAACCGGTGGGGCCAAGTGGCAACACCTGCCAAAGCCGCTGATTCATGCCGTGTAGATGGGCGATCCAGCGGTGGGCTTCCGGCCCGATCTCACCCATCCCGTATCGCCCGGGAAGGGAAGTGGGATGAAGGAGAATGCCGGCGGCGCGTGGAAAATTCATGCGTGCGGGAAATTAAAAACGGAAAGCCAAGGGCGGGGAAGGGGGGAAATCAGCGGATAAACAGCCAACCGGCCAGAATCAGAATCGGAAGCAGAATCGGCAGGGTGTAGCTCAGGA
>RGTE01000082.1 GCA_010025475.1 Verrucomicrobiota bacterium | reverse complement strand
CCGGAGGCGGGGCAGCGGTTGGCGCAGGGGCACTTTTCAGGTTGGCCAGCTTGTCGCTCAGGTATTTGATCCGGTATTTAACGATGGTCGGCTCCCACTCCGGATTTTCGTTCTTCAGTTTCTCCAACCGGTTCAGGGCTCCCTCGTACTTTTCGCGGGCCTGGGAGGTCTGGCCGCCTTGGCTCAACTTGTCGCCCTCGTTGATCATCACGTAGATCTGGAGGTAGTCGTCCTGGGGCGAAGCCGCGGCCTCCGACCGATAAGTCGTTGTAAAAAGCGAGCCTAGGGCCAAGAGAAAGATCGGAAGCCTTTTTGTCACTGGGAGGGAAATTAGGCGGGTAAAAAAGCGCACGATCAAGAGAAAATGACCCGCCGTTGACGATAACTTTTCCCCGTCTAGAAATGAAGGATATGGAACTGGCCATGCCTCAAGGGGTGTTGGTGCTGAACCGTTTCTGGCAGGCGGTGCACATCTGCTCCGTGCGGCGTGCCTTCAGCCTTCTTTACATGGGGCATGCGCAGGTGGTGGACGGGGATGGGCAGGATTTTCGGACCTTTGATTTCCAGAGTTGGCGGCAGGCCAGCCAAGGCTACGAGGGGGATGATGCCTACCACACCATCAGCTTCCGGATCCGCATCCCCCGGGTGATTGTGCTGATGCTTTTCGACCGGATTCCCAAGAAGGAGGTCAAGCTGACCCGGCAGAACGTGTTCGAGCGGGATACCTTTACCTGCCAGTATTGCGGAGACAATAAGGAGCGGAAGGATCTCAATCTGGACCACGTGATTCCGCGGGATCAGGGGGGTACCACCACCTGGGAAAACGTGGTCTGCTCCTGCATCCCTTGCAACACCCGCAAGGGCAACCGGCGTCCCCACGAGGCCAACATGAAGCTGGTCAAAAAGCCGAAGCGACCCAAGTTGAGGACTTTCCTGAACGTGCAGATCTCCCGAAATGGTCCGGAGACTTGGCGTCATTTCCTTGACCTTGCCTACTGGAACGTGGAGCTGAGCGACTAAAGGCGTTGGAATTCCGGGGCGGCCGCCTCGGCGAGGCTTTTCCAAACGGGGTTGACCCTTTGAAACTCACCCAAATTTTGTCTTCCCCAGAACGGACTCGGCTTTTTCCCGTCACCCGCGAGGGCATTTTTTTGGCCCACGCGGCGGTGGCCCCCATCACGGGTCCCGCCCGCGAGGCGATGGATGCCTGGAATGCTGAAGCTGCGGACGGCCGGCAGGAAAGTGAAGCTGTCTGGAAACGGGTTGCCCAAACCCGAGCCGTGGCCGCCCGTTTCCTCGGGTGTGATGCCGAGGAGGTTTCCCTGCTGGGGCCGACGGCCTTGGGACTGGGGTTGGTGGCGCTGGGGCTCGATTGGAAGGCCGGCGATGAGGTTATTTTCGACCCGCTCGATTACCCGGCGAACGTGTATCCCTGGAAGGAACTACAGCGAAAAGGAGTCCAGGCGGTTCCGATCCAAAGAAATCCCGGTGAACCGATTCGCTGGGAGAACCTCCGGTCTTTGACGGGTCCGAAAACCAGGCTGGTCAGCCTGGCGACCGCTCACTACCTCAGCGGCCATCGACCGGACCTTTCCGGGATCGGGCCGGAACTGAAAAAAAGGAATATTCTGCTTTGTCTCGACGGAATCCAGACGCTGGGCGTTTTGCCGGCCACGTTCGCGGAGGCGGACTTTTTGGCGGCGGATGCCCATAAATGGATGTTGGGTCCGGTCGGGGCAGGTGTGTTGATGGTGCGGAAGCGCGCGTGGGAGCGGTTACGGCCACCGCTCCTGGGTTCGTGGAACGTGGTGAGCCCGGAATTTTTGGCCCAAAGTGAAATCCGCTTTGAGTCCGGCGGACGGCGATATGAACCCGGAAGCCTCAATCTGCCCGGTATCGAGGGGATGCGGGCCTCCTTGGAACTGCTCGAAGCGATCGGACTGCCGGAAGTCTCGGACCACGCACTTGCGCTGGCCCGGCAGGTAAGGGAAGAGGCCCGCCGGGCGGGTTTCGCCGTTTATGGCGGGGAGGGTGAAGACCGGGTCATCACGAGTCTGGTGGAGCCGTCGTCCGGGTGGAATCGGATCAAGGAACGAATGGAGGCGGCGAAAATCCGCGTTTCCTGGCGAAAGGAGCATGGGGGAAAAATGCTACTGCGCGTTTCTCCCCATCTTTCCAACACCAGGGAGGAAATCGGGGAGTTTCTCCGGCTCCTGAAAAATTAAAGGGGATTCGATCGAATCAGGCCGGCGGCTTGGGCGCGTCCGTAAAATTCCACCAGCCCGGCGCGGCCGCGGGTGCCGAAATCCAGGGTCAGGTCGTTGACGTACATGCCGATGAACTTGTCCGTCCGCTGTTCATCCATGCCACGACTGAGCGGGAGGGCATGGCGGACTCCGGCCTGCCGGTGATCCAGTCCGTACTTCACGCTTTCCCGCAGAGTTTCGGTGACGGCGGCGATGACTTCCGGGCCCAAGTTTCGGCGGACCACGTTACCCCCCAGAGGTAACGGCAAGCCTCCGGTTTCCTGAGCCCACCATTTCCCCAGATCTTCGCAGAGGATGAAACCCTCTTCGGCGTAGGTGAGCTGGCCTTCGTGGATGAGAAGACCCGCGTCGACTTTGTCGGCCAGGATTTCCTCCTGAATCTTGTCGAAGGGGACAACCACCGCCTGGAATTTTCCGTGCGGCAGGCCCAGATAAAGCTGAAGCGTCAGATAGGCGCTGGTGAGCAGCCCAGGGACGGCGATCCTGAGCTTTTTGAGGTCCTCGCGGGAGGATTTCTTTTTCGCCACCAGGCAGGGGCCGTAGCCGTCCCCAAAGCTGGATCCGCAGGGAAGCAGCGCATACTTGTCTGCAATCGTGGTGTAGGCGTGGAAGGAAACGGCGGACACATCGAGCTCCCCTTTTTGGCAGCGGCGGTTGAGGGTTTCGATGTCCTGCAGAACGTGCTCGTACTCGTGGCCGCGCAGGTTCACCAGGCCCTTGGCCATGGCGTAGAACATGAACGCATCGTCGGCGTCGGGGGAGTGGCCCAGCAGGAGCTTCATGCGTCCAAATATCGGCCAAACACTTTTCGTTTACGATTCCGTTTATGTTTACGGGGCGGTCAGATGGCGGATCTCGTACACCTAATCGTAAACGTAAACGAGTCGCGGTCCGTTCCCCGGTGCAGATCGATCAATTATAATCGTCTTTCGTGACGGACGCCGCGTCACGGGAACCGAGCAACTCTGCCTGCTTGATGACAAGCGGGGTGGACTCGTCGAACCGGTAGGCATGGCAGTTGGGACAGAGCAGGGCCTTTTTCAGGACGATGCTACCGCAGCCTTCGCAGACCTTGTAGTCGGCAGGCTTGGCCAAAATCTTGGCTGCGGCGCTGGCGCGGTCCGGCGGGTTGGCTCCCATGGGCGCAACTTACTGATCCCCAAGGGTTCGGCAAGAGCTTCAAAAAGGAGTTGGCCGGGTTTAGGTTGATGGAATGTCGGGAAAATCAAGCCGCATCTCGGTGCTTTGGGAGGGGGTGGACCCTCGGGGAAGGGACGTCCGATATGCCGCGTACTTTCACCATTTCAACCAAGGGGACTATTACGAGGCCCATGATGTGCTGGAATCGCTCTGGCTCGAGCAGGGGCGGGGAGCGGAATCAGCCGCCTTTTACCAAGGGCTGATCCAGTTGGCCGGAGGTTTTGTCCATATGCGGAAACACCATGAGCATCCGAACCATCGGGTGCACGGCAAACGGCTGAACCCTGCGGCCAGGCTTCTGAGGCTGGCGGAAAGGAATATTTCGCCGTACGGGGAGGAATGGGAGGGACTGGAGATAGGGCCAATGCTGCAATTGGCGAGGGAGACAGCCTGGAAGTTGGAGGAAGGGAAGTTTGAGAAAAATCCGTGGAGTCCGGAGGACAAGCCCGAGATTCAGTTGCCGAAGGTAAGGTAGGGCGGCCGCTCCGAGGCCGCCTCGCAGAATATCGAAATCTCAATCTTGGGCGAGGCGGGCTGGGACAGCCCGCCCTACCTAATCGTCCTTGAGCAGCTTTTTGTCTTTCAGCTCCTTGACGATTTCGTCGACGGCCTGGCCGGTGAGGCGCGAGACCTGCATGGAATCGCGCAGGCCGGAGGCCTGCATGAAGAGGTTCATGCCCTTGGCCATGGGACTGATCCCTGGTCCGGGAGCCATCTTGGACTTTGCGGTGCTGTCGAGCGTGAGAAACGGCTTTCCGCCCGAGTTGTTGGGATCGGAGAGGGTGAGCAGGATGCCGACCTCGGGATTTTCCTTCATCAGTTTCTTGTTGGGATCGAGGTCCACAATCTGGGTGTCCACCCTCCAGCCATCGGCGGGCGGGGCCCCGGGAGAAGTCGCGGGCGGGAAGACCTTCCTCCTTAAGCTTGTCGATAAGGCCTTTGGTGATGTCGGTCTGGAGGTCCTTGAGCTTCTCCTGTTTGTCGTCGTCATCCCCCTCCATCATCTTGCGGAAGGGGCCCTTGGGCAGGCCGCCCTCTTCCTTCTTTTGAGCCGCGGCCACGGCGGAGGGATCCACTTTCACCGGGATGACGTAAACTTGGGCAGGCAACTTGGTGGGCCAAGTGATGTCGTTCACCGGGGCGGCCTCGGCCTTTTTGACGGTTTCCTCCTGCGCCAGCGCAGGAAGGGCTAGAATCAGGAAGAGAAGGAGTTTGTGCATAGAACTCAGTTTAAGTTGAAGTTGAAGTTTAAGTAAGCGGGAAATTTAAAGATTAGGTAGGGCTCCCTCGATGAGGGCGCCTGATTGGACGAGGGAATTTAAGTCCTTGGGCGAGGCGGGCTCATCGAGCCCTCCCCACCAATATCTTCAGTCCCGAAAGTTGTTGAAGGACAGCGCGGCGGGGATGTCGAGTTTCCTGAGGTGGGCGATGGCGGCCTGCAGGTCGTCCCGGCTCTTGCCGGAGACGCGGACCTTGCCCCCCTCGATGGCGGCCTGAAGCTTGAGTCCCGACCCACGGACCGACTGGCTGACGGTCTTGGCATTTTCCCCGGAAAGGCCCTGCTTGAGCAGGATTTCCTGC
>RGTE01000081.1 GCA_010025475.1 Verrucomicrobiota bacterium | reverse complement strand
CGTTCCCAGTAAATCCCCGATCCGAAAACCCTCGCAACTCCGTGGAAAGCGGATCGCCACGGAGGCCGTCGGCCTAGTGAAGCAGTACCTCGCCAAAAACCGGATCAAGGCAAAGGTGGAGTTTTCCTGGGGCGCCACCGAGGTCAAGGTCCCGGAATTGGCGGACGCTATTGCCGATATCACCGAGACCGGATCCTCCCTAATTGCCAACGGACTACGGATTCTGGACACCGTTCTTGAGTCCTACCCCCAACTGATCGCCAACCCGAAAGTCTGGTCTCGCCCGACTTGAAAACCTAAATTTACTGCTTGAGGGAGCCCTTCGGGCGAGGGACTTGGTTGGCCTTAAAATGAACGTTCCCCGCTCCCGTGTCTCCGTGGTCTCCTGCGTACTCTCCTCGCTCCGCGACCCCACGGTGTCCCCTCTCGCACGTGACGGTTGGGTGGCAGTGGAAACTGTGATGGAGGAAAAAACCGTTCGCTCCCTCATTCCTCGGCTCAAACAACTCGGGGCCGAAGGCATTATCGAGTATCCGCTGAATAAGGTTGTCACCTAAAGGCCGGGTGGCACGATGCCGTCATGGGTTCCATCAAGAAAAAGCGGAAGGCCAAGATCGCCAAACACAAGCGCCGCAAGCGCAGTCGGGCCAACCGCCACAAGAAGCGTCTCCGGTATAAGGCTTGAGATCTGGGCGCTCGGCGCCCTTCTCAGCCTTGTCCCGTCACTCCTTCACGCGATCGAACCGGTCCGAGAGGGCCGGGTCGATTCCGCCCTTTCCTTTGCAGAGGGCCGCCGTGCGGACCTCCTCGGCGAAAGTCTTCAGGCTCTTGATGCCTACACGAGGGCTCTCGAATCGGATCCCTCCTCCCGCCAGGCCGCTCTGGCGAAGGCCGCCTCCCTGCTGGATCTGAATCGCGCCGGGGAATCGCTGAAGGTTCTTCTCACCCTTCCTGTCTCGCCTGAAGATGAGCCGGAGCGATCCACCCTTCTCTGCCTTGCGTATATCGCGGAGAAGAAAGGAGAGGCCGCGGTCTTAGCCCAACGGGACGCCATCGCGGCCTTGGCTGGTTGGCAGGTGGAGGACCCGGCCCGTCTCGCCCGTGTTTCGGAGGGACTTCTCCGCTCCAGCCTAAGTCTTTCCCGTAAATCACGGCGGGAGATTGCCGCCTCTGTTCTTCCCGCTTTTATCCGCGCCGCGGATCTCGACCCCGCCCTCACCGGGGTGGCTCTTCGGGCAGCCGAGATCGCCCTGGCGGCGGACGATCTCCCCACCTCCATCCGATTTCTCCGCGAGTTTGCGGAGGCCCGGCCGGACGAAATCCCTCTCCGAGAGCAACTCGCCGCACTGCTTCTCCTCAATGGCAAACCGGAGGAGGCCGATTCGATTCTTCATGAGATCGAAAAGGACAAGCCGGGTCGCGCCAGCCTCTACCCGGTTTTAGCCAACCTTTACGAAGAGATGAATCTTGCCGGGCGGTCAGAGATTTACCGGGTGCTGGCGCTTTACCGGAACCGGCCCCCGCCGCTCAACGACATCCTCCGGCTCGCCCTGCTCCAGTTGCGGGAGAACCAACCCCGCCGGGCCTACGCCACGATCGAGTTCGGGGCCGGTTTCTATCCCGATTCCCTCCAGCTGCTCCTGGTTCAAGGCATGGCCCAAAAGGCGCAGAACCGGATGGCAGAGGCCGCCGCCACGTTCGCCAAGGTGGAGCGGTTGGCCCAACAGAAACCTGAGCTTCTCGACGCCGGTTTTTATTTTGAGTTCGGTGCGGTGTTGGAGCAGGCAGGTCAACCGGTTCGTTCCGAAGCTGCCCTCCGTCGTGCCATCTTCCTGAATCCCGATCACCATCAGGCGTTGAACTATCTCGGGTACATGTGGGCGGAGCGTGGCAGGAATTTACAGGAGGCCAAGCACCTGATCGACCGAGCCTTGGATCTGGATCCCGGTAATCCGGCCTATCTGGACAGTCAGGCCTGGGCTCTTTTCCGTTTGGGCGATCCTGGTGCCGCCGAACCTCTCATGCGGGAAGCCCTGCGCAAGGTTCCTGACGATCCCACCCTGCTCGAACACTATGCCGATATTCTTGCCGCCTTGAAACGCAAGCCGGAGGCGATTGAGAATTACCGGAAGGCCCTTTTGACGGGCGGACCACCCGTGGTTTTGCGTGACAAAATTCGGGCCAACGCCCAAAAACTCGGCCAGCGCTGACACCTCCTATGCTCGATACCCTTCTTTCCCAAGCCGCCTCCCTCGTTTGGGGGCCTTGGTTGGTCGCCTTGCTGTTTGGTACCCATCTTTTTCTGACCTGGAAAACCGGATTAATTCAACGTCATCTGGGCACCGCCCTGCGCCTTTCCGTGGCAAAAGATCCTGGGGCGCCCGGCGATATCAGTCAGTTTGGCGCCCTGATGACCGCCTTGGCTGCGACCATCGGCACCGGAAACATCTACGGGGTGGCAGGCGCAGTAATTCTGGGAGGACCCGGCGCTGTTTTCTGGATGTGGTTGACGGGGGTTTTCGGCATCGCCACCAAATATTCCGAGGCGCTCCTTTCGGTAAAATACCGCGTTACCAACAGCCGCGGGGAGATGTCCGGTGGTCCCATGTTCGTTTTGGAGCGTGGCCTGGATGCCCGTTGGGCCGGAATCCTATTCGCCGCGTTTACCGCCCTGGCCGCCTTCGGGATTGGTAACATGGCCCAGTCCAACGCCATCGTGGAAATGGTCGTGGTAAAAAAAACGGTACTGGGAATCACCCAGGCCGACGCCTCGATCCGTCTCTGGTTGGGCTTGGCCATGGCCGGCCTGACCGCCGCGGTCATCCTTGGAGGGATCCGGTCAATTGCCCGTTTTTGCGGATTTCTGGTTCCCTTTATGGCCATTTTTTATGTGGTTGGCTGCCTTGTGATTCTCGTGAATACCGCGGATCGCCTCCCCGCCACTCTTTCCCTGATCTTCACCTCCGCCTTCACCGGTCAGGCCGCGGTCGGGGGCTTCATTGGAGCCGGTATCGCCGAGGCCATGCGCTACGGCATCGCCCGTGGCCTCTTTTCCAATGAATCTGGCTTGGGTAGCGCCCCCATCGCCGCCGCCGCCGCCCGGACCAGCGATCCTGTCCGTCAGGCCCTCGTTTCGGGAACGGGCACCTTCTGGGATACGGTGGTGGTTTGCGCCATGACCGGGTTGGTGATTGTAGGCTCCGGGGACTGGACAGCGGCCGATTTAAACAAGGCCAAGCTTTGCGACCTGGCCTTCAACCATATCGGTGCCTTTGGTGATATCATCCTGGTTGGCGGTCTTCTGACCTTTGTCTTTTCGACGATCCTTGGCTGGGGGTACTACGGCGAAAAAGCCGTCGAGTATCTGTTCGGAATTCGGTCCGTTTTCCCTTATCGGCTACTCTGGATTGTGGCGGTTTTTATCGGTGCGATTTGGAAAAGTGACGCCGTCTGGAATTTTTGTGACATCATGAACGGCCTCATGGCCCTTCCCAACCTCGCTGCCCTGCTTCTGCTCAGTGGTGTCATTGCCTCTGAAACCCGCCGCTACTTCTCCAAATCCTCTTAAACGTAAACGTTCGCGTGAATCCCACCGCGTAACCGGAAGTCCGCCCTCGCGGGACGCGGACTTGGGGATAGGCGGGGGCAGGTCTGAGGGGGCCAAACGACCAACCCTCGGCTTAATCTTTAGGCCTAAAGCTTGGTCGGGTCCCCTCCCCATCCAGCCACCTTGGCTCTGGCGGCGGCTTCCTCCGCCTCCTTGATTTTTCCCGCACGCCCCAAGGCTAAGGAAAGACTGCTGTAGGCGAGCTGGTCTCTGGGCTTGAGCTGAACCAGTTTCTGCAGAGCCGCGATTGCTTCATCCAACTTCTCTAACTTCACCAGCGCCATGCCTAGCGACTGCCAGGCATCGGCCAGGTTCGGATCCAGGTGTGTGGCTCTACGGTAATGTTCCGCTGCTTCGGCCATCTCTCCCATCGCCAAGGCCGTATGCCCTGCGTCCATACATTCCTCGGCATTCATCGGGTTTTATCCAGGATGGATCGAATGACTTCGGCACCCGAGACCTGCTTTGCCATGGTCCAAACCCTCCAACCCGCTCTTCGTGCTATCTTGGCGGTTGCCGGTCCGATCACGGCGACTTTGGGTTCCATCGGCCAGCGCGGAACCAGGCGTCGGAACCTCTTGGCCGCCGTGCCGCTGGCAAATATCACCCAATCGGCCCCCTCCCGGATTAACGCTTCCCGCACCGGTTTTGCCATCTGTTGCGGGCCTTCATTCCGGTAAACCACCAGACGTCTCACCCGATATCCCTTCTTTTGGAGGAGAGCAGTAAAGCCGCCGCCCTCCTTGTTGCCAGTGATGTGAAGGACGGGGGCTGCCTTCTTGCCGGGCCAGTTTCTGACCAAAGCCTCGGATCCGGGGCCCGGTCCGATAAAGTCCGCCTGCAGTCCGATCGATTTCAAAATCTCCGCCGTCGTTCGGCCCACCACGGCAATCTTCTTTCCCGCCAACTTCCTTGCGTCGCCCACGATCCCGGGCAGGGCACGGACTCCGGCTCCGCTGGTCAGAACAATCCATGTAGCTCTCCCGACTTCTTTTTTCCATGAACTCCTGGGGGCGAGATGAGTGATCTTGGTCATGGGAAGCTCCCAAACTTCCGCCCCCTGATCCTCAAATAGCTGCCGCCATCCCTTTCCCAGCGCCTGACTGACCGTGAGAACCACCCTTTGTCCAGCCAGTCGGCCGCGACTCTGTTGCCCGATCCATTTCCGCAAAGCCACCACCCCGCCCACCACCACCACCGCGGGAGGCTGGATTTCCAACCTCTTCGCATCCGCGGCCAGGTTGGCAACGGTCGAGACCAGCGTCTTTTGTCTTCGACGGGTTCCCTTGGAGACGAGGGCGGCCGGTGTTTCCGGGGAAAAGCCTGCCTCGACGGCTTTTTCCAAAAATTCCTTCAGCCCCTCAACCGACATATAGCCCACCAGGGTTCTTCCGCTGACGGACCCTTCGGCGCGTGCGCCGATTTTTAAAACCAGCTCCGTGCTCAAACCGCGGTGGGTCACCGGAATTCCCTCCACGGCCGGAGCCGCCACCCCGGCCGTGACTCCCGGCACCACCTCGAAG
>RGTE01000009.1 GCA_010025475.1 Verrucomicrobiota bacterium | reverse complement strand
GGTTCTGCACATCCTCCGTGGCCGCCCAGAATGCCTCGGTTTCCGCCGCCTTCTTGGGGCCTGACGGCTTTTGCTGGGAAAGATAATCCCCGAGGGTGTAGGGGATGACAAAGTAGCCGTCCGCCAAGCCCTGCATCAGGGCACTGGCGCCGAGGCGGTTCGCCCCGTGATCGGAAAAGTTGGCCTCTCCCAGCACAAACAAGCCCGGGATATTGCTCATCAGGTGATAATCCACCCACAGTCCCCCCATGGTGTAATGAACCGCGGGAAAAATCCGCATCGGCGCCTCGTAGGCGTTCTCCCCGGTGATCTCGTGGTACATGTTGAAAAGATTTGCGTACCTTTCCTGCACCGTCTTTTGACCCAACCGACCGATCGCCTCGGAAAAATCCAGATAGACCCCGAGTCCCGATTTCCCGACCCCCCGACCTTCGTCACAGACCCTTTTCGCCGCCCGGGAGGCAATATCCCGCGGCGCCAAATTCCCGTAGCTGGGATAGAGACGTTCGAGAAAGTAATCCCTTTCCCCTTCCGGGATCTGACCCGCGGGACGCCGATCCCCCTGCTGTTTAGGCACCCAGACCCGTCCGTCGTTGCGCAAGGATTCCGACATCAGGGTCAACTTGGACTGATAGTCCCCTGACACCGGGATGCAGGTCGGATGGATCTGGGTGAAGCACGGATTGGCAAACAGCGCCCCTCGCCGGTGGGCCCGCCAAATCGCCGTGGCGTTGGAACCGCGGGCGTAGGTGGAAAGGTAGTAGGCATTGCCGTATCCCCCGGTGCAGAGCAACACGGCGTCCGCCGCATGGGCCTTCAGCTCGCCGTTGACCAAGTTCCGCGTGACGATCCCCTGCGCTCTTCCATCCGCCACGACCAGGTCCAACATCTCGTGACGCGGGAACATCTGCACCCGCCCCTGCCCGATTTGCCGGCTCAGCGCCGAGTAAGCACCCAACAACAGCTGTTGCCCGGTTGCCCCGCGGGCGTAAAAGGTCCGCGACACCTGGGCCCCGCCGAACGAGCGGTTGGCGAGCATGCCGCCGTATTCCCGCGCGAACGGAACTCCCTGCGCGACACACTGGTCGATGATGTTCACGCTGACCTCGGCCAACCGGTAAACGTTGGCCTCGCGGGAACGGAAATCCCCGCCTTTGATCGTGTCGTAAAAAAGGCGACGGACGCTGTCACCGTCGTTCTGGTAATTTTTGGCCGCGTTGATTCCGCCCTGGGCGGCGATGGAATGGGCTCTCCGTGGGCTGTCGTGGAAGCAAAACGATTTTACCCGGTAGCCGAGCTCCGCGAGCGAAGCCGCCGCCGAGGCGCCGGCCAAGCCGGTTCCCACCACGATCACCTCGTACTTCCGCTTGTTGGCGGGACTGACGAGCCGGACGGAGGACTTGAAGTTCTTCCATTTGTCCGCCAACGGGCCGGCAGGAATGCGGGCGTCGAGCTTCACAGCTTCCAGAACCCCAACAGGACGGCCACGGGGATCGAGCTAAACCCGAGAAACAAAACCACCGCCAGGATCCAGGAACCCGCATCGATCACTTTGCTCAGATTCCGGTCCCGGATGCCGAGGGTTTGAAACACGCTCGCCGCTCCATGCCGCAGGTGAAAAAACAGCAATCCCATCGCCAGGATATAGAATCCGCTGATCAGCGGCTTGGAAAAACCCTGCACCACCATGCGGTGAACATCGTGCATGGTCTTGCCATCCACCACGGTTTCCAGGCTGACGTAGGAACGGTCCACCACCTGGGCGGTGAAATGAAGCAGATGAAAGATCACGAAACCCAAAATGACCGTACCGCTGATCACCATGGTCACACTGGCCAGCGTCACATGCAGCCGGGATTTTCGGCCCCGGACCGCATAGTCCACCGGTTTGGCTACCCGGTTCTCCCGGGCCAAAGACAGGGCCGCCCAAATATGTCCCGCCACTGCGGTCAGCAACACCAACCGGAAAGCCCAAAGCAGGAGGGAGTTGGATTTCAGGAGATAGGCGTACCGGTTGATGGCGTCCGCGGTGGGCGCGAACATCTGCAAATTTCCCGCCATGTGAACGACCACAAAGGCGATGAGGATCAGCCCCGTGAGCGCCACCACCCATTTGCGACCGATGGAGGTCTTCAAAAAGCCGAGAATCTCCTGATTTCCAGTCATGATTTAGGCAACTCCTTGCACCCAAAGGCAAAGTGCTCCCACCTTTTGCCCAAGTCAAAATCCGATCTGGCCTATAAGGGGGAGAGGTTCACAGCCCAAGTTGGGCTAATGCCTCCCAGAGGCCCCGTTCCGGGCGCTGCACCAAAGCCCACCTCCAGCCAGCCGCGGCGGCGCCGCCCCGATCGCTCAGCGGATCGTCCCCAATGAGCGCGCACTTCTGCCCCTCCCTCCCAACTACCTGCTCAGCCTGGCGAAAGATCGCCGGATGGGGTTTTTCCGTTCCGACCTCTTCGGAAATCAAAACCGCGTCCAACTGTTCCGCCCAGTCGAACCCCGCCAGCACCTGCCGCAACCGCGGGTCCCAGTTGGAAAGGATTCCCGTGAGAATCCCCCGCTGCCTCAAGGAAGCCACCGCCTTCTCCGTTTCCGGAAAGTCGCGCCAGGCATCCGGACGCGCAAAATGCAGGTACACTTCCTCAAAATATTCGCTGAAAGGAAATTTTTCCGGCACTCCTCCGGCTTCCACACTGGCGCGCAGGATCTGCTTCCAGCCCTCCTTTCCCAGGGTTCCGTCGGTCGCCGCACCTTGGGTCGTTCTTGTTTTCCAAGCCGCGCGGAAGCCCTGCTCCAAGCGGTCTTCCGGGGGCGTCCAACCGTAGTGTCCGGCCAACCTCGCGTAGGTGCGCCCCACCGGCTCGGCGGGACGAAGCAAGGTGCCACCCGCATCGAAAAACACCGCCTGAATCACGCCACCTTCACCCCGCGTTGTTGCAAAAGCTCCCCGGCCAATACCAGCGAGCCCAGAACCAAGGTGGCCTTTGGACTTTTCCTTTCCTCGTCCATGGCCTCGGCTGAACAACGAAAAAAACGATCTGGCGTAACCGGCCAGGTCAGGGGATCCGATCCCCGTGGCCCCGGCAATGCCACCGCCCAAAGCTCCGCTTTGGTTTTCCGTATTTTTTGCAGGATGGGTTTTACCGCTTTGTCCTGAAGACATCCGAAAATGACCCGCTCCGGCCCCCGGCCTTGCTTGGTTTTCCAGGTTTGCAAAGCCGCCTCCACCCCCTGCTCGTTGTGCGCCCCGTCCAAGACCAGGACAGGGTTTTTTCGCAAGGTCATGAACCGGGCCGGCCAGCAGGTCTTTTTTAATCCGCGCTGAACGATGAACTCGGGAAACGCCAAATAGCGGGCGGCCGCCACGGCCAGGGCGCCGTTCTGACGCTGATGGTTTCCCTCCAGGAAAAAGCTTCCCCGGGCAAGGGGCCGAACGATCTTCCAGGGGCACCGCAAGGATTTCGCCCGCGCCGCCAAGATCCGGCGGGCCTCGGCCGGCCAAGGCGCCGAAAAGACCGGCACGCCGCGCTTGAGAATCCCTGCCTTCTCCCGACCGATGTTCGCATAGCCGGACCCGAGGATCTCCTCATGGTCGCGGCCTAGCGAAGTCAGCAGGCACAGTTCCGGTTGCACCACATTGGTGGCATCCAGCCTTCCACCCAGTCCCGTTTCCCAAACGACAAAATCCACCCCCGCCGAGCGAAAAATTTTCAGGGCCAAAGCTGTCGTTGCCTCAAAAAAGGTGGGCTTCAACGAGGTTGGTGTCTTTTGGATGATCCGAATCAGCGGGTTTAACTCCGCCTCCAGAGGCTTGCCATGGACCGGCACACCCCCGATGCGGAACCGTTCCCGGAAATCCACCAGATGGGGCGACGTGTAAAGGCCGGGCGTAAAACCGGCTGTCCTCAAAATGGAATCCAAAGCCGCGGCGGTGGAACCCTTACCGTTCGTCCCGGCAATATGGATGAAATTCAGATCCTTCTCGGGGTGACCCAACCGGTCGAGCAGCCGTCGCATGCGCACCAGACCGGGTCGGATGCCCGCGGCGCAAACTGCCTCCAATCTCGCAACGGGATCTTGATGCTTCAGAGGTAGCGGAGCAGACGGGCCAGCGTCTCTTTCATCTCCGGACGCGGCACAATCAGGTCAATCAGGCCGCGTTCATGGAGGAATTCGGAAGTTTGAAAACCCTTGGGCAGCTCCTGCTGGGTCGTCTCCTTGATGACCCGGGCCCCGGCAAACCCGATCATCGCACGCGGCTCGGCCAAAATCACATCCCCGAGGGAGGCATAACTGGCCATTACCCCGGCCATCGTTGGGTTGGTCAACACGGACACAAACGGCAGACCGGCCGCGCCAAGGCGGGCCAGCGCCCCGCTCGTCTTGGCCATCTGCATCAGGCTGAACATCCCCTCGTACATCCTCGCCCCGCCGGAAGCGGAAAAGACGATCACCGGGGCCTTTTTTTGGAGCCCTCGTTCAATGGTCCGTGTCACTTTTTCCCCCACCACCGCCCCCATGCTTCCCCCGAGAAACGCAAATTCCATGGCAGCCAAGGAAACTTCACGCCCTCCAATCTTCCCCATCCCCGCAATGATCGCATCTTTCAAGCCGGTTTTCTTTCGGTTGGCCTTTAATTTGCTCGTGTAGCTGGCCACGCCCTTGAACTGGAGAACATCGACCGCCTCCATCCCCGCATCATGCTCCTGGAATTTGGCACCATCGCAGACGGAGATCAGCCGCTCCCTCGCCCCCAGTGGAAAATGGTGGGTGCATTTGGGACAGACCTGCAGGGTTTTTTTGAGCACCTGATTGTAGACCATCTCGTTGCACTCCGGGCATTTGGTCCAAAGCCCTCCCGGCACCCCGCGGGACCGCGGTTTGGACTCCTTCTTGGGCTCGTACTTTCTTCTTTCGAAAACAGGCATGGGTGGAAGGTGGGGTGGGTTATCTCCGGGCCACGGTCAGGGCGACGACTTCCTTCGCCCCTTCCCGGAGCAGGATCCGCGCACAGGCGTCCGCGGTGGCCCCGGTCGTGAACACGTCATCACAGATTACCAACCGCTTTCCTTGGGGGTCAAACCCCCCGACCAAGGCCAACGACCCCCGCAGATTGCGAAGCCGTTCCGCGCGGCTCAACCGGGCCTGGGGAACCGTCGGTTTCACTCTCCGCAACGCCTCCACGACCGTCAAACCCACCCGTTGGCCCAGCCAACGCGCAATTTCCGCACTCTGGTTGAAGCCTCGCTTTCTTCTGCGGTCGGGATGCAGGGGGACCGGAATCAAGGCATCCCAATGCTCCGCCGCATAATGCTGACGGAACCCATCCTCCAGCCATCGGCCCAACCAGGGACGCAGATGAAATTGCCGCCGGTATTTGAAGGCAAGGATCGCTTCCCGCACCGATCCCTTTTCCAGATAGGTCGCCCGCAAACGGGTAAGCGACCATTTCCTTTTTCCGCAATTGGCGCAGACGAAGGACTCGGGCCGAGGACGGGGAAACGGTTCCGCGCAGCGCTCGCAAAACGGTCTTTCCAGTCGCGGCCACGGGCGGGGAGGACGCGCGGCCGGAAAAATCAGGCCCGCGACGGCTTCAATCCAGACGCGCACGGGCAGGTCGCCCCCAGAGGCTAAATGCCACCAGCAAAAGAAGGACCAAGGGAATCGGACCCGACTCCAGGGACGGCCCCCACCATCCCCCCGAAACCCCGGAAGCCTCACACCAGAAGCCATGACCGATCCGCAGACCGGTGATCCAACCGGCATGAATCCCGATGGCTGCCCATAAACTCTGCTGCTGCCAGGAGAGCCGGGCCAGAATCAACCCGGAAACAAACAACCCCGCAAGCCGCCAAACATCCGCGGGCCCCGCCCAAAGCTCCAATTTTGTCCATGCGACGAAACCGGAAAAAATCCCATGAGGCAGATCCGATTGAGGGCGCAGGAAATGGGCGACCGCAAAAACCAACGCATTGAACCCCAGGAGAACCGGGACAGGTCTCTGTCCCGCTGCCTTCCAGAAAGCCAGACCCAAAATTCCCCGGAAGAAAAATTCCTCCAGAACCGCCACCAAAAAGCCGGTGGCCAGCGCTCCGGCCCAAAGATCGAAATCGGGAACTCCGGCCCATTTGCGCACCCCGAGGATGCTTTGGATCCAGGCCGCCAGCGCCACCATCGCGGTGCCCAGGATTCCCCACATGACCACCCGCCAGACGATGGCCGGCCACTTCCGACCTTCAAAGAATCGCTTCGGAACATCCCTCCAGAACCACAGCAGTCCCATCCCCAGACCCAAGGCCACTCCCAGTTGAACCCGGCCAAAAATCCTCGGCGAGGTGAACATCCCGGGAAAGGTTGCTTCCACCCCCCAGCGAACCACGGGAAAAAGCAGGGCTGTCAGAAGAACCCAAAGACCGAGAAATCCGGTGATCCCCTTCCATCCGCGGTTCATTGCACCACTCTGTCGCACCGGGGGAGTCCCGAAAACCCGTTTCTCCGAAAATTCGCGCATTTGCCCCCGGGAGGAGGGCGAAGGTAAGATGACCCCCTATGCCGGATGGCAAAGCCATTGCTCCTTTGGAGTTCGAAAAACCGCTGGTGGAGTTCGAAAAGCGGCTGGAAGAGTTGCGCAAGCTTACCGGGAAGCAGAAAATTGAGGCTGGGGACGAAATTTCCTCTTTGGAAAAGAAACTTGAGGACGCCCGCCGGGACATTTACGGCAAACTCGGTCCCTGGCAGCGGGTTCAGATCGTCCGCCATCCCCAGCGTCCCTACCTGCTCGATTACCTTCGGTTGGGTGCGACCGAGGTGGTGGAACTGGGGGGCGACCGCGCCTTCGGGGACGACCACGCCCTCATCGGGGGATTCGCCACCCTCGGCGGCCAGAAAGTCGTTTTCCTTGGCCACCAAAAGGGTCGGGACACCAAGGAAAACCTCATGCGCAACTTCGGTTGCGCCCACCCGGAAGGCTACCGCAAGGCCCTCCGTCTGATGCGTCTGGCCGACCGCTTTGGTCTTCCGGTGGTTAGCTTCATCGATACACCCGGAGCGTTCCCCGGAGTGCCCAGTGAAGAGCGCCACATCGCCGAGGCGATTGCGGTGAATATCCGCGAAATGTTCAACTTCCGCGTGCCGATCGTGGCGGTGGTCATCGGCGAGGGCGGAAGCGGCGGCGCGCTCGGTATCGGAGTGGCCGATCGGGTGCTGATTTTGGAGAACGCCTACTACTCCGTCATCTCCCCGGAAGGTTGCGCGAGCATCCTCTGGAAAAACCGGGCCTTTGCCCCGCAGGCCGCTGAGGCGCTGCGGATTTCCGCCCAGGATCTGCTGCAGCTCAAGCTGGTGGATGAAGTCGTTCCCGAGCCCGAGGGCGGGGCCCACCGCGACTGGGAAACAACCGTCCGTGCGTGCATGGAAAAAGTATCCAAACATCTCGCGGAGCTCTCCCACCTCTCCCCGGAAAAACTTTTGCAACACCGTCAGGACCGCTACCGCTCGATCGGCTCTGTCCTGGAAAATTGAATTTCGGATTTCAAAATCCGAAATTTGAAATCTCAGCCCTCTTCCCCGATTTTCCCAAGCTCGTCCCGCAACCTTGCCGCTTCCTCGAACTGCTCTTTTTTCACCGCGCTGGCCAGGTCTTCCTGAAGCCTCTTTTTGCGAAGTTTGCGGAAGCCTTTGGGAACCTTGCCGGCATGCCGCGTTCCCTTTTGGCAGTCGTTCAAAACGTCCTGCAAAAGCTCCGCGAAGACGCCGTAACATTCCCCGCACCCCAACCGACCGGTTTTGCGAACGTCCTCGGAGGTAAACCCGCAGCTGGGACACCGGTGGGATGCGGCCGGCGTGGGAGCGGGAATCAGCAGGCTTTTGGCCGAAATTTCCTTGATCTCATTCTCCACCGCGGCAGCCGGATCTTCCTTCCCCTTGCTGGCAGCCAGCTTGGAAACGGCCGCCCAGATGTCGAAATCCACCAGGTCCTTTTGGGAGAGCTGCGGGATGCACTTTTCGCACACGTGCACATCAATCGACTTGCCGTTCACCAGCTTGCTGAGGTGGCAAGTCGCCTGGTTGCCCGGGCAGAAAGTGCACTCCATAACCTTTAGTTAACCATGGCCTTGCCGTTTCGCAAACCGCCCGCCGCTCCCCCCACCTGGGTCGCGGAAAAAATCTGGCGGGGGATCGAATCCACCGGCACCGATGCCTTTTTGGCTGCCTGGGCCCCCCACCTCCGAATCGAACGCTGGGGCTCCACTTTGCGGGCCATCGCCACCCGGCCCAACCCGAACCCGATGGATTTGGACGAACACTTTCTCAACCCTCCCCCCGGCTTTCCATGGAAAGCCGAAGAGGTCATTTGGCAGGTGGAGGGCGAAAAGTCATCCACGCACCTTTTCGGGCAAGGCAGCACCACCGAAGTGCGCGAGCTTCATCTTCGTTACGGCATCGATTTATCCCCGGACTCAGCCTCAGGCCTGTTCCCGGATCAGCGCGAAAACCGCGCCCTCCTCCTCGCTCGCCGCCCCGGCTCCCTCCTCAACCTGTTTGCCCACACCTGCGCCTTCGGTCTCGCCGTGGCCGCCGGGGGCGGCACTTCCCTCAACATCGATACCTCAGCCCGCGCTTTGGAAAGGGGTCGCGAAAACTTCCGTCGGAATCGCTTCCAGGATCGAGATCATCGTTTTTGGAAAGAGGACGTCCGCAAAGCCCTCCCTCGTCTGGTCCGGCGCGGGGAGACCTTTTCCGCGATCGTTCTGGATCCCCCCACTTTTGCCCACGGCGGTCGCGGAAACGCTTTTCGCATGGAAAAGGAGCTGGATTCGATGCTCTCCGCCTGTTTCCAACTTCTGGCCCCCCGCGGCGCCCTTCTGGTCTCCATCAACGAATCCAACACCCGAGCCGGGGAACTGGAGCGGCGGATTCGCTCGCATTTGCAAGAAAGGGAAATCCAGGCCCGGCTGGAACCGTCCCGGCGCCCGCCGGAAGTGCCCGAAATCCGCATGCCCACGGGGATTTGGGTGTTTCGCGAGGATTGACACCCCTCCGCAGGGGCCGATTTTCAAAGCGCGTGAACGGCCTTCAATCCCTTGCCTCGACCGCCCTGAATCTGTTTCGCGAATTCGTGCCCGGCAATCCCGATGCTGCCCGTTTTTGGCTGGAGACGGGCTCCGCGGCCTTTTCCCTTCTCGTGGTGCTGGGGCTTTTGCTGCGCTTTTTCGGGTCGGAAAACAGCCGCCCCGGTCTGGTGTTGGTGGCGGGTGTCTTGGGTGTTTTGCTCCTCGCCGGCGGTGCGGCGACCGTGGAGCTTTATGCCCTGCCCGCGCTTCCTGCCTCCGTGACATCGGTCGTCGATTCCATCTCCTCCCTGGCTGCCGAAAAACTACACCAACCGGCCTGGCCTGCTCGCACCGTCCTTCTTGCCGCCGGCCTGGCCACCAGCCTGCTCATTGTTGTCTCACCCCTGACACGAATGACTTTTAAAGTTCCGGGCTTTCTCGCCTTGGTGGCTTGGCTGGCTGCTTTGACCACCGCTTTTACCGTCCCAGCTTTCATCCGGACAAGCTTGGCACCAAAAACCGAAGCTCGTTCTTCCCCTGCTTCCCATGCAGAACGTTAAAATCAAAAATCCGGAATTCTTCTTAGACCCCCAGCCCTCTCTCCAGCTCCCTCCTTGCCCGGTCCATCTCTGCCGTCTCCAGGCTCTTGGGCGCGGAGATGGGCGGACCCACCATGATTCGGCAAAGGGCTCCTGGTAAGGGGATTTGAAATCGATCCCATGAGGGCAGTTCCCAAAAGCGACTGTAGCGCGTTGTGATTGGATAAATGGGGCGTCCGCTGCTTGCGGCCAACGCCAGCACTCCATCCTGAACCTTGGCCCGGGGTCCTCGCGGTCCATCGGGGGTAATTCCGATGTCCCGGGCCTGGGGTCGTCCCAATTCCCGAAGAAGCTCACGCAGCGCCTCGCTGCCGCCCCGCGAGCTCGATCCCCTTGCCCCATCAATTCCAAACCGGCTCATGATCCGGGCGATGAACTCCCCGTCGCGACTCCGGCTCACCAGCATCAACATCCTTCGCCCCGGACAAAGCCGTTCATATAGATACGGCATCAGCAGAATCCGGTTGTGCCAGAACGCCCAGATTCTCGGTTGATCCGGATCCTTGCCCAAAATCCCCAGTGGATCCTCCAGTTGGTAACGCAAGGTGAGCGCAAGGCCGCGAATTAACGCCGCGATCAAAGGCGGACTGCTTTCGGCCAAGGATTGTTTGAAAAACCTTCTCACGCAAAAGGCCTCCGGTTCCACCATCGGGTGATGGATCTCCAAGGGGTCTCCAGGACCAGCTCCCGGATCAACTCCTCGGTGGAGGCTGCCCTTTCTTCCTGAATTCGGCCCAGAAGAAACAAAGCCGGAAGCATGATCAGTGCGATAAGGATGTACAGGATCACAAACCCGTTCAGCTGAATGTCCGCGCCGATTCTGAACCCGGCCAGCGTATCCGTCAGCAGCCCCCAGCCCAACGGTGACAGCCCGGCCGTCAGGCTTCCCGCCACGCTGAAGAGGGCAAAAAAATGGCTCCGCCCCATGGCTGGCACAGTACCCATCAGCAGCCGCAAATGCGCGCTGCTATACAGGGCCAATCCGATGCCCGCGGTCGCCTGTTGCAGGACGAAGGTTCCCCAGGTGAAGGGCAGCAAATGGGCCGCGACGGCTCCCCACCCAAGCCAATGGATTCCCAAAATCACCGCCGCCAGGACCAAGACCGGACGGCTCCCCATCCGGTCCAGCCAACGACCCGCCCGCAACGCGGTCAGCACGTACACGGTGCCCCACATCAGATGAAGAACCATAAAAAGGGAATCGGAACACTTGAACTGGTCACGGGCGAAAGGCACGAAGAACAAACCCCCACCCGCCATCGCCAGCATCATGGTGGCGTGAAAAGCGATCAGTTGGCGAAACGGGGGATATTGCAGCATCTCCTTCCATGGCACGGCCTCAGAACTGGCCGGGCCCTGGGTGGGTGCATCGGGGATTTTTTTCAAAAATATCAGGGAAGCCAAGGCCAACACCAGGCTGGCCCCGAACAACAGCCCGAAAGAAGAAGCCTCGTCCGTGTGATTCAGATACCAGGCGGTTAACGCCACCGTCAGCAACAGGGCGGACTGGGAAGCCGCCTGGTCCAGGGAAAGAAATCGTCCCCGGACCTGCTCCGGCACGATGGCGCTGATCCAGGGGAGGTACCCGCTGAGGGAAATCCCGCGCATCGTGTTGAAGAGAAATAAAAAAAACAGCATTAAGGCTTGGCGGGAAAAGTTGTCGATCGGCAGGGGCAAGGCAGCGACCAACACCAGTCCGGCGATCAGCACACTACGCGAGGTCCACCCCCGCAGCACAAAGTTGCGGTACCCCACCTTCTCGACGAACCGTGCCGCCGGAATCTGGAAAATGTTAAGAAGGGCGGCCAGGGAGGCCAGTACCCCCAACACCGTGGCGGAGGCACCCAGCTTCTTGAAGTAGAGCATCATGGGCAGTCCCATGACCAGATAGAAGGAGCTGGTGTTGAAAACCTGAAACAGGAACGCGTTCAGGAGGGGCCCCCGGACGAGCCCGCCGTCTTTCATGCGCCGGATTCCCGCGGGCGAAGGAGCGGGAAAAAAATCACCTCACGGATCGAATCTGCACCCGAAAGCAGCATCGCCAACCGGTCCACGCCCAAACCCAGCCCACCGGCCGGAGGCATGCCGCTTTCGAGAGCCTCAAGAAATTCATGATCCACCTTCTGGGTATGTTCTCCGACCTGATGACGGAACCGTTCGGCCTGCAGGATCGGATCGTTCAGCTCGGAATACCCGGGGGAGATTTCCTGCCGCCCGAAGATCAGCTCATACACGTCGACCACAGTCGGGTCCTCTTGGTTCAGGCGGGCTAAGGGGACAAGTTCCGCCGGCAAATGGGTGATGAAAACAGGGTTCACCGCCTCGGCCTCCACCTTTTTCTCGAAAACCTTCTGGGTGATCTCCAACGGGGAAAGACCCGGCTCCAGCTCCACCCCAAGAGCCGCCGCTTTTTTTTCCATCGCCTCCGGGGAAAGTTTGAACCAGTCAGCCCCTGCCGCCTCCGCCACGGCGTCCCGATACTTCTTCCGCGGCCACGGTGGGGTGAGATCGATCGTGGTGCCGTCGGACTGCGCAATTTTCATTCCCCCGGTCAACTCTTGGGCCGCGCCGGAAATCATCTCCTCCACCAGGGAGGCCATGCCTTGGAAATCGGAGTAGGCCCAGTAGGCCTCAAGCATGGTGAACTCGGGGTTGTGCCGTCGGGAGATGCCCTCGTTCCGGAAGTTGCGGTTGATCTCAAACACCTTCTCCAGCCCCCCCACCAGCAACCGCTTCAGGTAAAGCTCGGGCGCGATGCGCAGGTAAAGATCCAGTCCCAACGCGTGGTGCTTGGTCTTGAACGGTTCTGCCGCGGCCCCACCCGCCACGGTCTGCATCATCGGCGTCTCCACCTCGGTGAAGCCCCGGGCGGAAAGAAACTCGCGGAGATAACGGACCAGTTTCACCCGTAAATCCAGTGCCTTGCGGGAGGCCTCGTTCGAAATCAGGTCCAGATGACGTTGCCGGTGACGGGTCTCGGTATCCACGAGCCCGTGCCATTTATCCGGCAGGGGTGCCAAGGATTTGGCGAGTAAAACAAAGCTTTCCACCCGGATGCTCTGCTCTCCTGTTTTCGTGAGAAAGAGGGTTCCCTCCACTCCCACAATGTCGCCCAGATCCAGCAGCTCAAAGACCGACCTCTCTTTTTCCGGCAAGGAAGGCTTCTGGATATAAATCTGGAGCCTCCCCGCCCGATCCTGAAGATGAAGAAACTGGCTCTTGCCCATGTCCCGATGGGACACGATCCGACCCGCCATCCGCACTTTTCTTCCCTCCTCCCACTTGGTCCGAATTTCCGAGGTATTTTCCGTTCCCGGAAAAGCCCCCCCGAAAGGATCCACCCCCAACTGGCGAAGCTTCTCGAGCTTTTCGCGGCGCACAGCCAAAAGGGCGGATCGTTCCTCACTCATGAAGACCGAGTTCTACCCGATTCAGCCTTTCCTGGGTAGGGAAGACTCTCGTCTTGTCTTAGCCGTAAACGTCCACGTAAACGAAAAGGACTTTGCTGTTCGCGCAACTTTTATCCTACCAATTCCGGGTACGCCCCCTGCGCCACCTGCTGCAACCGCTGATGGATCTGCTGTCCGGAATCCATGGAGAGTAGCTCCTCGGTCAGCCGCTGGCATTCCCCGTAGTGCAGACTTTGCACCGCCTTTTTCACCCGCGGCACCGCCACGGAGCCCATGCTCATTTCGTCCACTCCAAGCCCGATCAAGATCGGGGTCATCACCACGTCCGCCGCCATTTCCCCGCAAACCCCGACCCAGATGTTATGCCGGCGAGCCGCCTCCACCACCATCCGGATCAGGCTTAAGACCGCCGGGTGGGTCGGCTGATAAAGATTGGCAACCCTTTCGTTCGTTCGGTCGGCTGCCAGGGTGTACTGCGTCAGGTCGTTGGTGCCGATGCTGAAGAACTGCACCAAAGGCGCCAACCGGTCGACAATCAGGGCCGCGGACGGCACTTCGATCATCGCCCCCGTTTCCACTTCCTCGGCCGCCGGAATCCCCGCCGCCCTCAGCTCCTCCCTCGCCTCTCCCAGAATCGCCAGAGCCCCGGACAACTCTTCCCGCGTGGCAATCATCGGGAACATCACCCGGACTTTCCCGCCGGGATTGGAGCGGCAAATGGCCCGCAACTGCACCTTGAAGACGTCGGGCTTTTCGAGGCAGTAGCGGATCGCCCGCCAGCCCAGGAAAGGATTTTGCTCGGGATCCAGACCCAGATGGGTGGGGAGTTTGTCCCCCCCCAAATCCAGGGTCCGGATAATCGCGGGATGGGGGCGCGAAGTCTCCACGACCTGTCGGTAAATGTTGGTCTGTTCCTCCTCGCTCGGAAAATGCACGCGGTTGAGAAAAAGAAACTCGGTCCGGTATAAGCCGATCCCTTCGGCCCCGCTTTCCAAAATCAGCGGCAGGTCCTCCGGTAATTCGACATTGGCCGAGAGGATGATTTTTCGGCCGTCCTTGGTGGATCCCGGAGTGTCCCGCAGGGCCTCGAGGCTGACCTCCATCTCATGGCGACGCTTTTCGATCTGGCCGTATTCGTAGCGGGTCTGGTCGGTGGGATGGACGATGAGCAGCCCGGCGTAGCCGTCGAGAATGACGGGCGCGCCCGATTCACACCGGTCCAAGACCTCGTGCAAACCCACCACGGCCGGGATATTGAGCGACCGCGCCATGATCGCGGTATGGGAGGTGACACTGCCGGCCTCGGTCGCAAACCCGAGTGCCAACTGGCGGTTCAGCAAAGCGGTGTCGGAAGGAGTGAGGTCGTGCGCAAGGATGACACTCGGCTCATCCAGCGCATAGAGATCGGTGAGTTTGCGGCCCAGCAGGTTGTGAATGACCCGGCGCCCCACGTCGAGGATGTCGGCGGCCCGCTCCCTCAGGTAGGGATCCTCCACCTCTTTCATGCTCTGGGCATAGACCCGGATCACGTGCTGGTAGACACTCTCCACGCACACCTTCCGCATTTCCAACTGACGACGCACCGCGGCCGCGATGGTGCTGTCCGCCGCCACCATCAGGTGGGCTTCGAAAATGTCGGTCTGCTGCTCTCCCAGGGAATGGGCCAGCTGCTCGCGGATTTTCTGGATCTGCTCGCGCGTTTTCAGCAACGCCGCCTCGAGGCGCCGCATTTCGTCCTCGATCTGCTCCTCCCGGATCTTGGTGGGATGGACCCGGACTTCCTCCTCCTTGCTGAAAACGGCTAGTTTTCCGCTGACAACTCCTGGCGAGGCGGGAATCCCCGTTAGGCGCAGCTCCGCACCGTGGTTGAAACTGGCGGACTCACTCACGGAAGAGAAGTCTCTCCCCCGGGCCTACTCCTCGTCGAACTTTCTTTCCACCAACTGAAGCAGGGCCTGCACCGCCTCCTGGGCGCCGGGCCCCGTGGCCAAGATCCGGATTTTGGACCCCATCCCCGCCGCCAACATCATCAGGCCCATAATGCTCTTGCCGTTGATCATTTCCCCGTCCTTTTCCACGTGTATTTCGCATTTATGTCGGTTGGCCTCCCGCACAAACATCGCCGCGGGCCGTGCATGCAATCCCAAGCGGTTTTTGATCACCGTCTCATTCTCGTGCCTGGCTCCCTCTGCGGCCATGGTCAGCGATCCTTCAGGTTCAGCCGGGTCAGCAGCTTCTCGTTAAATTCCATGGCGGAGAATTGGCCCATCGTTTTCATCTTCTGGTCCAAAGCGGCCACCTGCACGAGCCCGGCCAGGTCCCGCCCGGGACGGATGGGGATCTTCACGTGGGGAATTTTCATGCCGAGGATCTCGTAATATTGCTGGTCCAGACCGGTCCGCTCGATTTCCCCCACCTTGTCCCATTCCAGCAGCGTGACCACCAGATCGAGCCGTTTTTCCGTGCGGATCGCCTTCCCACCAAACAGAGAGGCCACGTTGATGATTCCGATCCCGCGCACCTCCATGAACGTACGGGTCACCTCCGCCGACGTGGCCATCAACTCCCGCCCCTCGATCAGCCGCAACCGGGTAATGTCATCCGAAACCAGCGAATACCCACGCTCCACCAAGCCAAGGGCACATTCACTCTTTCCGATCCCACTTTCTCCCCGGATCAGCACCCCCACTCCAAGAATATCCACCATGCTGCCATGCTCGCTGGTGCTGGGCGCGAAATCCTCCTCCAGGCAAAGCGTGATCAGGTTAACGAGCCGCGGGGTCACGATCGGGGAAATAAAAACCGGCACCTTGGCGGCCTTGGCTTCCTTCACAACATACGCCGGGGGCCGGAGGTTGCGGCTGAAAACAATGCAGGGAATTTTCCTCTCGAGAATGGCCCGGATTCGCTTGGGACGCTCTTCCGGATCCAGGGAGTTCAGGCAGGCCATCTCACTTTTTCCAATCAGCTGAACGCGTTGGTAGGCAAAATATTTCATGAAGCCGGTCAGAGCCATGCCAAGCCGGTTCACCGCGCCCTCGCGGATGGTTCGATCCATCCCCTCTTGGCCGGTGACCAGCTTCAGCTGGAGGCGCGAGGCATGCTGGTTGAAAAAATGCTCAACCGTGACCGTCTGGGGGCGGCGGACCGGACTCATCGCAACCTACCGGTCATAGCCCCGGGGATGGGCCTGATGCCAGGCCCAGGCGCTGCCGAGGATCTGTTCAAGGCTTGAGTACACCGGCTTCCAGCCTAACTCCCTCTGCAGTTTTTGCGAGGCTGCAACCAGCTTGGGAGGATCCCCGGGACGGGCCGGCCGCCCCTGCATGGGAATTTCCTTCTGGGTGATCTTGCGGGCTGCGTCGATGACCTGCCTCACGGAAAAGCCGTTGCCGGTTCCCACATTGAAGCACCCGGGCTGTTCCCGGTGCAGGGCCAGAATGTGGGCGGAGGCAAGATCCCTCACGTGGATGTAATCCCGGATACAGGTCCCGTCGGGAGTCGCGTGCTGCTCCCCAAACACTTCCACATGCGGCTTCTGCCCCATCGCCGTGAAGAGAACATTGGGGATAAGATGGGTCTCCACCCGGTGATGCTCCCCCCGCTCGGCGGAAGCCCCCGCCGCGTTGAAGTACCGCAGGCACGTTGGGATCACGCCGTGAATCTGGGCGTACCACCCAAGGATCTGCTCAAACATCAGCTTGGAATGCCCGTACGGATTGATCGGTTTCTGGGGGGTCGACTCGTCCATCGGCACCCGCTCCGGAAGGCCGTACGTGGCGCAGGTGGAAGAGAAGATGATCTTTTTGCATCCCGTTGCCACCATGGAGTCCAGCAGATTGAGCCCGCCGCTCACGTTGACCCGGTAATAAACCGACGGATCGCGCATACTCTCGGGTACCAGGGCCTTGCCGGCAAAGTGGATCACCGCCTCCGGCCGATGCTCCTGCGCGGCCCTCATCAACAGGTCGCGGTCGAGCAGATCCCCCTGCAGAAACACCGCCCGGGGATGGACCGCCGCCTTGTGGCCCTCGCTGAGATTGTCCCAGACCACCACCTCGTGGCCGGCAGCGAAAAGCTCCTCCACACACACGGAGCCGATGTATCCGGCTCCCCCTGTGACGAAGACCTTCATCGCCGCGTGGTGTTCGGTGCGGTTCCGCTACTCCTTGAGGTTCATCGCCAGAAGGAATTCCACGTTGTTCTTGGTCTTCTTCAGGCGTTCGAGCAGAAGCTCCATCGCTTCCACCGGCGGCAACGAGGAGAGCGCCCGGCGCAGGATGTGGATGCGGGGCATCTCATCCGCGTGATAGAGCAGCTCTTCTTTCCGGGTGCCGGACTTGGAGATGTTCACGGCCGGGTAGACCCGCTTGTCCACGAGGGCCCGGTCCAAATGGATTTCCATGTTTCCGGTGCCCTTGAACTCCTCAAAGATCACCTCGTCCATCTTGCTGCCCGTGTCGACCAACGCCGTGGCGATGATCGTCAGGCTGCCGCCCTCTTCGATGTTCCGCGCGGCCCCGAAGAACCGCTTCGGCTTGTGGAGCGCGTTGGCATCCACCCCGCCGGAGAGGATCTTGCCGCTGTGCGGCTGCATCGTGTTGTAGGCACGTGCCAGACGCGTGATGCTGTCCAGCAGGATCACCACGTCGGTGCCCTTTTCCGCCAGCCGCTTGGCCCGTTCGATGACCATTTCGGCCACGTGCACGTGCCGATCGGGCGGCTCGTCAAAGGTGGAACTGATCACCTCGCCCTTCACCGAACGCTCCATGTCCGTCACTTCCTCCGGCCGCTCGTCGATGAGCAGCACGATGAGGTGGGCCTTGGGATGGTTGGCAGTGATCGAGTTGGCGATTTTCTGCATCAACACCGTCTTTCCGGTCCGGGGCGGCGCCACGATCAGACCGCGCTGGCCGAAGCCCACCGGACTGATCAGGTCGAACGCCCGCATCGCCATGTCCTTCAGCTTTTCATTCTCCAGGATGACCCGGCGATTCGGGAACAGCGGCGTCAGATTGTCGAAATGGATCGGCGGTTTCCGTTTCGCCACGTCGTCGCCACCCACGGTGTCGACGGTGGCGAGCGCGAAGTAATGGTCCTTGTCCACCGGAGAGCGGATCTCCCCGCCCACCCGGTCGCCCCGGCGCAGGCCGTACTTCCGGATCAACCCGGGATGGACGTAGATGTCCTCCCGCGTCGCCAGGTAGTTGTTCGCCTGCAGACGCAGGAAGCCGTAATGGTCGGGCAGGATCTCAAGGATCCCCTCGCCGGCCACCCGGCCGTTGTTCATCGCGTGGCGTCGCAGGATTTCAAAAATCAGCTCGTACTTGCGTAGGCCGCCGGGATTTTCCACTCCGATTTCCGTCGCCTTCTCGGCCAAATCCTGGAAGGACATGTTCTGCAGGTCATCCAGCCGCATGAGCGGACCGGTGGGTCGGGGCGCCTCCGGCGCACCGCCTTCTCCCCCGCCATCGGGACCGCCCTCCTCGGGCATCCGCCGGTAGTCGTAATCGTCCCGGTATCCTCCGCCCCCGCCGCCGCCGTAGCCGCGACGATCGCGACCCCCGCCGCCGCGCCGGCGCCGGAAAAAGCGCTGCCGACCGTAGTCGTTACGGGGACCGTAGTCGCCGCCCCGCGGTCCGTAGTCTTGGTTGCCCTGTCCCTGGGATTCTGGTCCTTCACCATTCATGGTTTTGTCCTCTCGTGCCGTGGCCCCATCGCGGGGCGGAAGCCGGTCAACCCCGCCCGGGGTTCACCAGCAGTTCCGCCTGGTCCCGCAGGAGCTCCAGGCTTCCTTCATTCCATAAGACCCGGTCACTGGCTTTGGCTTTCGCTTCGGCCGTCCATTGCTGGGCGATCCAGAAGTCCGCCGCCGCCGGCGTCAGACCCCTCGCGAGGAGCCGCTCCCGGGACACCGAAGCCCGGCAGCCGACCATCACCCGGAGGTCGAAGGGTTCCTCCACCCCGGCCTCGAAGAGCAGTGGGATCACCACGGCGACGGGCTGGTGGGGAGAGCGGCGAAGAGATTCGCCGACTTCGGCAATCCAG
>RGTE01000080.1 GCA_010025475.1 Verrucomicrobiota bacterium | reverse complement strand
CCCCCTTAAATCAATGATCGCCGTAACTTTTTTCAGCCCCGACGCCACTTCTCTTCTGTCGTTCCCCGTCTTTCTCGGCGTAGCCCTTGCCCTCCTGCTCGCCATGGAATTCGGCTACCGGATCGGTCGCTGGCACCAAAAGATCGGCCGCGGCTCCATCAAGGAGTTCGTCGGCATTATCGATGCCCCCATCCTCGCCCTCCTGGGCCTGCTCATCGGCTTCACCTTTTTCGGGGCAGCGGAGAGATTTGAGCGCCGCCGCGACCTGATCGTCGAGGAAACCAACCACATCGGAACGGCTTATCTCCGTCTGGATCTGCTCCGACCCGAGGATCGGGATGCCCTTCGCACCTTTTTCAAGGAGTACCTCGATTCCCGCATCCAAACCTATGCCGTTCTTCCGGATGTGAAGGCCGCTTTGGCGGAATACGAACGCACCCAGCAGCTTCAATCCGGCATCTGGACCCGCTCCATCGAAGCCGCTCAAAGAACCGGCACCTCCTACGCTTCCATTCAATTGGTCCCTGCCCTGAATGCCATGATCGACATCACCACCACCCGCTTGGCCGTCACCCAATTCCATCCTCCGCGGATCGTCTTCGTCATGCTCGCCATCCTCTCGCTTATCGCCGCCATGCTCGCCGGCTACCAGATGTCGACCGCGGCCCGGCGGAGCTGGTTCCACGTTTCTCTCTTTGTCCTTACCTTCACCCTGGCCGTCTACGTGATTCTCGATCTCGAGTATCCCCGCCTTGGCCTGATCCGCGTCGACGCAGCCGACACCCTTCTCAAAGACCTCCGGACCTCTTGGGGTCCTTAGGCATTCCAGGATTCTATTTTAATAGCGGCGGTTGCCCCCTAACCGCCCGCATATGCCCACGATTTCGACCTCTAACCCCAAGGACCGATTTTTTTATATTATAAATTGCTAAACATCAGTTGTTTGCACGAGTTCTAGCCCGAAATTGTTCGAAATGGCGAACTGCTCGTTTTTTACATGTTTTTATGGATAATATTTGGATGCTTCTTTCCACCTCCAACTACATCAACCGGGAACTCAGCTGGCTGGAGTTTAACCAGCGGGTGCTGGAAGAGGCCCAGGATCCCACCCAGCCCCTGCTCGAACGCCTGAAGTTTCTCACGATCGTCAGTTCCAACCTCGATGAATTCTTCGAAATCCGGGTCGCCGCCCTCAAGCAGTTGCTGGAAAACCGAAGTGATGCCCACGGACCGGACGGTCTCCGTGCCGGCGAGACCCTCGCCGCCATCCGCCAACGGGTCCAGCGCATGATTTTCGAGCAGTACGAACTTCTCCACAAAATCCTGCTCCCTGCCTTGGAGAAAAAAAACATCTTCCTCCGGCCGGTGGCCCAACTGGAAGAGATTCGTCTGGAATGGACCCGTAACACCTTCCGGAAGGACATATTGCCGATCCTGACCCCCTTGGCGGTGGTTCCCAGCCACCCCTTCCCCCAACTTCTCAACAAATCGGTCAATCTGGCCGTTCTTTATTCCAAGCCCGGAGCCCAGGAATCCACCCGCCACGCTTTTGTCCAGGTCCCCCGCGGAATCCCCCGGATCATCGCCCTGCCCACCACCGAGAGCGGGGCCAAGGAGTTTATCCTCCTTTCTGATCTGGTTCGCCATTTCGTCAGCGAGGTTTTCCCCGGAATGAAAATTCACGGGGCCTGGCCCACCCGTATCACCCGCAACAGCGAACTCTATATCGACGAGGAAGAAGCCCAGAATCTTCTTCTCACGATTGAGGAGGAGTTGCAGAAGCGGAACCGGGGAGCCGCCGTCCGCCTGGAAATCCCCGAGGACTGCCCGGTCGAGATCGAGAAATATCTTCTTGGCCGCCTCCACCTTGGTCCGGAGGATGTCTATCGGGTGGTCGGCCCCGTCAACCTCACCCAGCTATTTGCCCTCACCGAAGCCGACCGCAACGACACATCCCTCCGGGATCCGGCCTTCACTCCGGCGCTGCCGGCTGCCCTGCCCGGCGGTTCGGGAGATTTTGAGGCCATCCGCCAGAAAGACATCCTTCTCCATCACCCTTACGAAAGCTTCACTCCGATCGTCACTCTTCTCGAAAACGCGGCCGAGGATCCCGACGTTCTCGCCATCAAGATGACGCTCTACCGCACGAGCGGGGATTCGCCGGTCGTCAACGCCCTCATTCAGGCCGCCCGCAACGAGAAACAGGTCACCGTGTTGGTCGAACTCAAGGCCCGGTTTGACGAGGCCAACAACATCGCCTGGGCCAAGAAGATGGAAGAGGCGGGCATTCATGTCGTCTACGGTCTCGTCGGCCTGAAAACCCATTGCAAAACGATTCTGTTCGTGCGGCGCGAGGGAGAACATCTCCGCACCTACCTGCATCTGGGGACCGGCAACTACCATCCCCGCACCGCCCGTCTTTATACCGATCTAGGTCTGCTCACCTCCCGCACTTCCCTCACCACGGAGGCGGCGGCCCTTTTCAACGTCCTCACTGGCATGTCCGAAACCGCCCATTTCGACGAGCTTCTCGTCGCCCCCTTTAATCTGGCCCCGCGCCTCATCGAGATGATCAACCGCGAACGGGCCCACCTCCGGGCAGGGCGCAAGGCCGGCATCTTCATCAAGGTCAACTCTCTCGTCGACCAGGAGATGATCGACACTTTCTACTCCGCCTCCCAGGAGGGCGTTTCCATCGACATGGTGATCCGCGGAATCTGCTGCCTCCGTCCCGGGGTGCCGGGCCTCAGCGAAAACATCCACGTCCGCAGCATTGTCGACCGCTTCCTTGAGCACAGCCGCATCTATGTGTTTCACAACGACGGCGATCCCCTCATCTACCTCGGCAGCGCCGACCTCATGCCCCGCAACCTCCACCGGCGGGTCGAGGTGGTCTTCCCTATTCTCGATCCGGACCTTCGGCGCAACATCCTCGAATCCATTGTGCCCTCTTACCTCGCCGACAACACCAAAGCCCGTTTTCTCGGATCCGACGGTCTTTCCACCCGACCGGCTTGTCCCGCGGGCACCACTCGGCACCGGGTTCAGGAAGAGTTTCTCCGCCACTACACCGCCGCGCCTTTGGAGATGCCCCGTCCCGCCGTGGCCCCGGTCGCCCGCCCGGCCACGGAAGCGTCCGGATCCTAACGCTTGGAATTCGCCGGGGCTTTTTCCGCCCCGATCTTCTTCAGGATCGCCCCCACATCCAGGTGGTCGGCCACCGTCTTCTGGATCACTTTGATTTTTTCCTGGTCTCCCGGGTCCGTCTTCACTGTCATTCTCTCAATCTTGGCGGTCACCGAATAACTGTCCGCCGCCACCGCCACGCTCGGCACTCCCTTGTCGTTCATCATGCGAAGCAGGCCCGCCTGCGGCTTGAGCCCGTCCGTCAAAAGAATTCCCGCCAGTTTGGAATCCGTGGTTCCCTTGACTTGGTTTTCTAGCACCGCCAGCAGAAGATCTTCCCGATCCCCGGGGGTGATCAGGAGACTACCGGCCCCCAACTGCTCCTTGATCCTCGCCGCCGTCATCGCCCCGATCGCGACCGATCGTACCCGCCGCCGTTTAAAACTCTCCCCGGACAGAAACTCCCCGCCCAACTCCTTTGCTACCTGCGACAGGATCGGTCGCCGCAATTCCCCGAGATACGGAATCACCCCCAGGATCGGCAGCTTCATCCTGGCAAAGGCTCTCTCCGCCCACGGCCGCAAAGCCTCGATCTTTGACGGCAACACCTTGTTCAGCACCACCCCGATCACCTCGACCCCCTCCTTTTCAAACAACGCCAGATTGAGACTCACCTCGTCCACCGGTCGCCCCACTCCCCCCGTGGTCACGATGACCACTTGGCTGCCCAGAAGCTTCGCCACCTGGGCATTTGACAGGTCAATAACACTCCCTACCCCCGCATGGCCCGTGCCCTCAATGATCACGAAATCGTGCTCCCATGCCACCCGGTTGAAGGCGGAGACGATCGTCTCCTTCATTTCCGGCAGATTGCCTTCCTTGAGGTAGTTCCGCGTGAACATCCGGTCCACGGCGATTGGCGACATCGCCTCGATCGGCAGATTCACATCATACGTGTCACTGACCAGCACCGAGTCCTCGTCCACCTTTTTGCCCGCCACCTCCACGAACCGCTGACCCACCGGTTTGATGTAACCGATTCGCGGGAATTTCTTTTCCAAAGCGGCGTACAGTCCCAAGCAACAGGTCGTCTTGCCGTCATCCTGGCGCGTCGCCGCCACGTAAATCCGCGGCGTGACCTTGTTTAAGTCCATGGGAATCAGATGTTTTTAATGGAATCGGGGGCGCTCGGCTCGGGATAAAGTTTTCGATATTCCACGGCCAAAAGCCCAATGATCGCGGCCACCCCAAGCACCTCCTCCTCATCGGCCCCGCGACTGATCTCCGCAGCCGGCAAACGCAACCCCAGCAGGATGTTTCCGTAGGTACGGACATTCCCAAACTGCTGGATCGCCTTGATCGAAATATTGCCCGCATTCAGGTCTGGAAACACCAGACAGTCCGCTCGCCCGGCCACCGGGGAGCCTGCCGCCTTCAGCTTGGCTTTGGCCGGATTCAGCGCTGCGTCGATCTGCATCTCCCCGTCGATATCGGCCTTGATCCCGATCCTGGCCGCCAGTTGCTGCGCCTTCCGGGTCGCGTCGATGATCTTTTTCGTCTCTTCGCTCATCGCCGCACTGCCCTTGGTCGAGTAGGAAAGCAGGGCCACCCGGGCCCGACGCCCCGTCAGCTGTAACTTCAAGGCCGCCAACCCCACCGCCGTCGCCGCCAGTTCCTCCGCTTTCGGGGTGGGGACCACTGCTGCGTCCCCGGCGATCAATAGTCCCCCGTCCCCCACCGCCTTGTCCGGACATTCCAGGATCGTGGCGCTGGAGATGCGCGAGAACTGCGGCAATCGCGGGATCATTTTGATCAACGGACGGAGCACACTACCCGAATACGCCCCTACCCCCGCCACCAGCCCGTCCACTTGGTTGAAGCGCAGCATCAGGGTGGCGTAGAGAATGGGATCCGAGAGACGGTCTTGGATCGCGCTCAGCTTGACCTTCTCGTTCCCTTCCTGGCCCCGCAAATGGTCGATGAACATCTGCCGGTCCTGCCCATGCACCGGATCCAGCA
>RGTE01000079.1 GCA_010025475.1 Verrucomicrobiota bacterium | reverse complement strand
ATGAGCCCCGCCAGCGATGTGGATTTGGTCTTTATCCGGGAAGGAGCCACGGACCGCACGGCCGAGGAGGTGGTGAAGCAGATCCTTTACGTCCTTTGGGATCTGGGACTGAAAGTTGGCCATGCCTGCCGGACCGTGGCGGAAACGGTGGAAAGGGCGGAAGGGGAACCTCTCATCAAGACGGCCCTACTCGATGCCCGCCGCATCACCGGTTCGAAGGTGCTGTGGGAGAAATTCCAGAATGAGTTTGCCAAAAAGAATCTTGGTCGTGGGGTTGAGGGTTACCTTTCTTGGAGGTTGGAAAACCAAGCGGCGCGCCACGCCAAGGAGGGGGGGACCGTGTTCGTGCAGGAGCCCAACCTGAAGACCGGGGTCGGCGGGTTGCGGGATTTCCACAATTTGCGTTGGGTGGGACGGGTTTCGGGCGAAGGAGCCAACTTGGCTGATTTGGTCCGCAAGGGCTGGCTCAGTTCCGCCGAGGCCGGCCAAGCGGAAGCCGCGTTTGAGTTCTTGATGACGTTGCGCGAACGGCTCCACATCGCCCAAGCCGGGCCGGGGGATATCCTGACCCTGCGGCTGCAGGGAGAGCTCGCCGAGGCCATGGGCTACCCCCAGCCGAATATTCTCCGCAAAAGCGAGGCGCTGATGCGGGAGACCTACGGTCACCTTCGCGTCATCCATCTGGTCTGTAACCCGACCGCCACGCGGATCTGCCAACAGCAGACCGGCCGTCCGAAGGGTCTTTGGTCTTTCTTTCCTGGATGGACGGGAACCCGTCGGGCCACGGATGGATTTGTGCTCCGCGGTGCGGAGTTGGCGGCCGAAAACCCGGAGGTTTTCCGGCAGGATCCCGGGCGCATGATGCGGGTCTTTCGGATTCTGCAGGATCAAGGTTCCGTCCCGGGGGCGGAGCTCTCGGCCCTGATCCGCGCCCACTTCGCCCTGATGACGGAGGATTGGTCGCGCAGCCCGGAAGTGCGCGAAACCTTTCTCCACATCCTCCGGCAAAAGGGAAAGGTCGGCCGCATCTTGCGCTGGATGCACGAATGCGGTGTGCTGGGCAGGATTTTGCCGGAATTCGCTCCGCTGACCTGTCTGGTCCAGCACGAGTTCTTCCACCGATATACCGCCGACGAACACACCTTGGTCTGTCTCGAGCAGCTCGATGCCATGCTGGGTTCCAAGGAACAGGATTTGCGCAAATACGGCGAACTTTACGCCCGGGTGGAGGTTCCGGAAATTCTGGCCTTGGCGGTCCTGCTGCATGACACCGGCAAGGCCGAGCTGACCCGGAATCACGAGGAGATCGGGGCGGTGCACGCCGCCCAAGTGGCCCGTCGTTTCGGTTTCCGCGGTCGGGAGCTGGCGCTGATGACATTTTTGGTCGATCACCACATGACGCTGGGGGCGTTCTCCCGAAAAAACCTGGATGAACCGGAAACCATCCGTGCCTTTGCCCGGATCGTGCAGGATGAGGAGCGACTGAACCTCTTGATGTTGATTTCGGCTGCGGATGTGCGGGCGGTGGCCGGCCGGAACAACTGGTCCAGCTGGCGGGAGCTGTTGGTCTGGGATCTCTACGGGCGCACCAAGCGGATGCTCGCGGGGGAAGAGGAGTTCCTGCGCGCCGAGGAGGAGGAAAGAAAGGGGCGGGCGTCCCAGGTGCGGGTGGAATTGGCCGGGGAATTTTCCCAGGAGGCGGTGGATCAACACCTGTCCGGGATGGGCTCTTCCTATCTTCGGCAGTGTCCGGCGGCCCTGATTGCCCGGCATATCCGGGCTGTGCACCGATTCTTTGCCGAGCGTGTCGGGGGGGCGGACGCCCTCCTTCCCCTGGTGGAATGGCGGGATCACGCGGAGGAGGGGCACACCGAGGTGATCGTGATCACATGGAACCGGGAACGGCTTTTCAGCAAGATCGCCGGCAGTTTTGCCGTGGCGGGTTGCAATATTCTCAGCGCGGACGTGTTCACCCGATCGGACGATGTGGTGATCGACACGTTCCGGGTTTGCAACGAGCGGCTGGAGCCGGTCAGTCATCGCGTGGATCGGGAGCTCTTTGAGAAAGCCTTGGCCGAGTCGCTGCGCAGCACCGAGGACACCCTCGGGGAGAGATTGTCGGGGCAGGGGCCGACGATGTGGCAAAAGGCCATCGGGGAAGCCGAGTTTCCCTCCAGCCTGCGGATTGACATGGAAAGCGAACCGGGGCGCACCCTCCTCCATGTGCAGGCTCCCGACCGGGTCGGGCTCCTATATGGGATCACCGGGGCAATTTCCAACGAAGGCATCCAGATCGGGGTGGCAAGGATCACCACGGAAAAGGGGGCAGCGTTGGACACCTTCAGCCTGGTGGATGGAGAAGGCAAGCCGGTGATCGATGTGGATTGGCAACAGCGGTTGCTGGGCCGGCTCAAGGGTGTGTTGAGTCGATGAACTCACACCGCTTGGAGATCAGCCCCGAGGATCTGCTCGACTCCAAACGGTTGGGACGTCGGGTTCTGGCGGAGGTGCAGCGCCGTTTTGCCGCGGAGCGGGGAGGGCTTTTCCTGCTGAACCCAAATCTTAGAGATCTTGAGGTGGAGGCGGCCGCCGGACTGTCCGCAAAAAGCCGGAAACGACGCTGGGTGTTGGGACAGGGATTGATTGGCTGGGTGGCAAGCCGGGGGCTGGCGGCACGCGCCGATGTGAAAACCATGCGGAGCGCCCTTGGCCCGGGCGGTAGTGAAATGGCCGCTCCCCTGAGCGACGGGGACAAGCTGATCGGGGTGTTGGCCGTGGGAACCCGGCGAAAAAATCATTTCCAGGAAGGCCAGGAAAAAGAATTAGCGGATTTGGCGCGACAAGCCGGGGAATGGATGGCCTTGGCGTGGAGAGTGGCCGGAACCAGGGAAGAGGGGGAGAGATCGGCGGCGTTGGCCGAGGTGGGTGCAGCGGTTGGAGCGGAGGAAACGGTTCCCGCGATTCTCCAGCGCGTGGCGCGGGAGTCCCAACGGATGTGCGGTGCCCAGATTGCCTCGATTTTTCTTCTCGATCCGCAGAGAGAAGAGCTTCGTCTGGAGATTTGTCTGGGCGGAACCCGGCGATACCGGGAACAAACCCCCCTGCCGGTTTCGGAAACCGCCTTGGGCTACGTGGTCCGGAGGCAACGCCCTTTCACCCTTCCTAAAATCGAGGAGGGAAGTCTCGATCTTCACACGGAGCGAATCTCGGCCGAGGGAGTTTCCTCCCTGGCGGCGGTTCCTTTGGGAGATCCCCGGGCGGGGGTGGGGGTTCTTTGTGTGGCCGCGGCGGCCTTGGGTCGGGCCAAGCTGGCTTCGCGACTGGATCAGACGGAGGAGGAGTTGCGAAACCGGGAGCGGCTATCCTCCCTTGGGATGCTGGCAGCGGAAGTTGCGCACGAGGTGCGTAACCCGCTCGCGGTGGTCCGGATGTTGTGGCACAGCGCGGTTCGGGGGTTGCCGGTCTCCGGAGAGCAGGCGCAGGACCTGGAACGGATCGAGGCCAAGTTGGGTCAAATGAACACCATCCTGGACCGGATCCTGAATCTGGCTCGCTCCGCTGATCCCGAGATGCAGGATTTGGATGCGGCGGAGTTGGCGGAAGAGGTGATGCTGCTGACACGAACCAAGCTTTCGACCGCGCGGATTCTGCCCGATCTCAAAGTGCCTTCGCGCGGCGTGGCCAGGATTCGTGGGGACCGCTCTCTGCTTGAGCAAGCCCTGCTGAATCTCGTGTTGAACGCGGTGGAGGCGATGCCCGGGGGTGGAAATCTTCGGATCGAGGTGAAGAAGGATCCGAGAGGGGTGATGCTCTCTGTTCAGGATCAGGGCCCGGGGATGAAAAAGGAAGTGGCGGAACGGCTATTTGAGCCTTTTCTCACCCGTCGCCCCGGAGGGACTGGCCTGGGGTTGGCCCTCGTGCGGAGGACCGTGGAGGTTCACGGGGGAAGTGTGCGGGTTCAGTCCAGACCGGGAAAAGGAACGAGGGTCGAAATCCGTTTGCCGAGGCCGGTGCCAGTCTAAAGCAGGGACGTCTCCCGGAGGCTTCCGGCAGAAACGCTCAGTTGAGAAGCTTTTCGAGCTCCTGGTCTTTTGGCACGCCCAGTTCGAGCGCCCGGTTGTAGTGGCGCTTGGCCAATTCCTTGGCCGGCGGGGTCTGCGTTGCGTAAATCACCGCCAAGTTGAAGTGGGCGTCGCCGTAACTGTCATCCAACTCGATCGCTTTGCGGCACTCCTGTTCCGCAGCCTCACTCAGGCCTTTGCGTGAGGAGGAAATCCCCAGGTAGTTCCTGGTCTTGGCATCGTTGGGATCCAGGGCCACGGCCCGGCTGAGAATCTGGATGGCATCGTCATACTTCTCCTGTTGGACCAGGACGATTCCGAGCACCGAATGGGAAAAGGCATCGTTGGGAGCCACGCGGATGGCTTCGCGCAGGGCTTTCTCCGCTTCCGGGTACTTTTGCTGCTGGAAGCGAACCACGCCCAGGTTGGAAAGCGCGTAAATTGACTGAGGATATTTATCGAGGATCTGCTGGTAGGCGGCCGCGGCCTCCTCAAATTTCTTTTCGTTGTAAAGGGAGGTCGCCTTGGCCGCCGTGTCCTTGAATTCCTCCGGAATCCGGGGCTTTTCCGCGTAGCTTTCCGGACTGGCCGGCTTCTCAGCGGCACTGCTCAGGGTGGCGGTTCCACCCGCCGCGGCGGCGGCAGGAGCGGACGGTTCCGGAGCCACCAAAGAAGGGGCTGACACCTTGAGCATGTTTTGCTCCTCGTCGCTCAAGGCGACGAGCGGGGAGCTGAGAACCTCCATCTGGGTTTTCAATGCCTCGGTGGAGACAGCCAGATTCTTGAATTCGTCCAGCACCAACCGGCGGGCGGCCTCGCGACGGGCCTGCTCCTTGAGTTGTCGGTCAAGAATGGAGCGCAGCATGGCGTTTTCCTTCGCCAAGGTGGAATCGGATTTTCCGGCTGTGCCAGCCATCTGCAACTTGCCGGTCAGATCGGCGATCTGCTTCTTGTAGTCGTCGTTGGCCCGGGCGAGTTCGGCGGATTTGGCGTTGGCCTCGGCTAGTTTTTTCTCCAAGGAATCCACCTGCCCGCGGAGGGAGGCCATCTCGCCCGCCACGTCTCCCCCGGCGGCTTTCTTCAGGCTTTCCTCGGTGGAGGAAAGTTTCGCCCGAAGGGCGGAATTTT